>NZ_JAOTGL010000006.1:0-86405 GCF_044427045.1 Streptococcus sp. 2022WUSS135 | reverse complement strand
GTATTTGGTAGGATGAAGGGTGTTTTTGGCGTGCGCAGAGTCCATGTCAGAGGTCAAAAGGTGGTTGAAACTGAGATAGGATTCCTCCTAATGAGCATGAATCTCACGAAATTGGCTAAGAAATTAGTCCAAGATAGTAGAAGCAGAAAGAAAAACACAGACAGTTCGGCTGAATTTCATCAGAATCAGCTCAATCTATCTGTGTTTTTTATTTACTGGCTAGTTTTTGCCCAGCCTCTTGTACTTTCTAATTCTTAACCAACAAAATCGTTGATTTCTTTTTCGATATTAGCGATTTTTTCTTCCGCTTCGGCAAGTGTTTCACCAACTGTTGCGATGTAGAATTTGATTTTCGGTTCTGTTCCTGAAGGACGAACTGCGAACCAAGAATCATCTGCCAAGGTGTATTTCAAGACATCTGATGGAGGAGTAGTGAGTTTTTCAACGTTTCCATCTTTGTCTGTCTTAGTTTGAAGGGCAAAGTCTTCAAAGACTGCGATGTCCGTTGCGTTGAATTGAGCTGGTGAGTTATCGCGGAATTTAGCCATGATTGCCTTGATTTGCTCCGCACCGTCTTTACCAGAAAGGGTAACAGAGATTGTTTTCTCAGCAAAGTAGCCGTATTCTTTGAAGATTTCATCGATACCGTCAGCCAAGGTCATACCATGTGAACGGTAGTAGGCAGCAATCTCAGCAACGATTAAAACGGCTTGGATAGCGTCTTTATCACGTACAAATGGCTTGATAAGGTAACCAAAGCTTTCTTCAAAACCAAACATGTAAGTGTAGTTGTGTTTTTCTTCAAATTCTTGAATTTTTTCGGCAATGAATTTGAAACCTGTTAAGACGTTGAACATGGTAGCGCCGTAGCTTTCAGCAATCTTAGTTACCAACTCAGTGGATACGATTGACTTAGCAAGGGCAGCATTTGCTGGAAGTGTACCTGCTTGCTTGTGGGCTTCAAGGATGTACTTAGCAATGATAGCGCCGATTTGGTTACCAGAAAGGTTCCAGTATGAACCGTCAGCTTGACGAACTTCAACACCAACACGGTCAGCGTCTGGGTCAGTTGCAAGAAGGACATCTGCACCGACTTCACGGCCCAATTCTTCCGCAAGGGCAAAAGCAGCTTGGCTTTCTGGGTTTGGTGAAGCGACAGTAGAGAAGTCAGGGTCAGCAGTTGCTTGTGCTTCAACAACTTGGACAGACTCAAAACCAGCCTGTGCAAGGGCACGACGAGCCAACATTTCACCCGTACCATGAAGTGGTGTGTAGACAATCTTCATGTCTTTACCGTATTCAGCAATCAATTCAGGGTTGATGTTGAGGTCTTTGAGTTCTTCAAGATATTTAACGTCAGTTTCTTCGCCAAGAACTGTAATCAAGCCATTTTCCTTACTTGCTTCAAGGTCAGCCAATTCAACTGTAAATGGATTGTCGATGGCACGGATGAAGTTGGTCAATGCATCTGCATCAGCTGGTGGCATTTGTCCGCCGTCTTCACCGTAAACCTTGTAGCCGTTAAATTCTTTCGGGTTGTGGCTGGCAGTCACCATGATACCTGCGATGGCATTGTAATGGCGCACAGCGAATGACAACTCAGGAGTTGGACGAAGGCTTTCAAATACATAAGATTTGATGCCATGTGCAGCCAAAACTTGAGCCGATTCAAAGGCAAATTCTGGAGAGAAGTGACGTGAGTCGTAAGCGATGGCAACTCCACGTTTTTTAGCTTCTTCACCTTTTGATTCTACCAATTTTGCCAAACCTTCTGTAGCTTGACGGACTACGAATACGTTGATGCGGTTGGTACCAGCGCCAATATAGCCACGCATACCAGCTGTACCAAATTCAAGATTTGTATAGAAGGCATCTTCTTTTGTTTTTTCATCCATTGCGACTAATTCTTCACGTAAGTAATCTGGAAGGTCCGCAAAGTCGAGCCATGTTTGATAGGTTTCTTGATAAGTCATCGCATATCTCCTTAAAAATTTTTCTATTAAACGCTTTCATTATACCATGTTTGAAAAGAAAAATCACGCTTTCACATGATTTTCTGATATTTATTTTTGAACTTTCTGTAAAACTGGAACGATAGCTATGGTTAAGAGACCGGAGATGGTTAATTCTGCAATAGAATTGAATGAGACGATACTAGCTAGTAACAATTTTATATCCCCAGCATATACATTAGAAAATAGGAAGAAGATACCAGTCAAGACAAAAATTGTATTTGTCAAGGTACCAGTAAGACCTGCTAGTAGGAGCCCCTTTTTGTTTTTCATCAATTTATAAACAAAATATGGTGTAACTCCGATTAAAATACGTGGAACTAAGGCAATCAGGATAGAATTGAAGTTTCCATGTTCTACGAAAGGAGAGAAAACATAACTCATCGGTGAAATGATGATACTATTCCGAATGATACTCATTATTCCCATAAAACCACCCAGTTGTGCCCCTAAGCGTGGACCGTAAAGAATGGAAGCGATGATGATGGGAATATGGGTAATAGTCGGTTTTATTGGCAAGATAAAATTAGCAAAAATCATCTGACTGACCACTTCAATGACAATCATGATTGTTAGAAATATTGCAAGAGTCGCAATATCCCTGGATTTATTTGTTTTCATTTAGAACCTCCATTACTTTGTTAAGAATCACATCAACTTCAGCAAGGGCACCTGTTCCAAAATCGCCACAGGCAAGGAGGGCTTCACGTGGTTTGATTTCCTCAAAGCCGTATTCTGTCAGGGTTTGAAGGTTTTTCTGGGTAGCAGGATTGAGGTACATGTTAGTATTCATAGCAGGTGCCAGCAGTTTTTTAGTACCAATTGGCAGAGCCAGAGCTGTTGCAGTAATAATGTTGTCAGCCATACCATTAGCTAATTTAGCTATCGTATTGGCAGAAGCAGGGGCAAGTAAAAATAAGTCTGTTTCTTTGGCAATATCGATATGCTTGATAAGAGTAGGATTTTCTTCAATCATGACATCTGTGTGAACCAGATTTTTTGACAAGGATTGGAGAGTCAAAGGTGTGATGAAGTCCATAGCAGAGCGACTCATGAGGACTGTAACCTGATGACCGAGCTTGGTCAATTGACTGGTTAGGTCAGCTGCTTTATAGGCTGAAATAGAGCCAGTAACGGCAAGTGTGATATTAGCCATTTTGTTCTCCTTTTTCTAGGGTATTTAAAATGAGCTGAGCAATTTCATCTTTTGTCAGTGCTTGAATTTCCCTTGTTTTATCAACTAAATAGGCAATGTGTTGATTTTCTCCAATATCCTTCAAGTCATTAGCAAGTATATAATCAGCGCCATTTCGTTCAATGCTTTGGCGAGCTACGGCAAATAATTCCTCCTTTGGAACATTAACCAATAGTTTGAAGCCAAAGAGTGTGATAGCTGGATTCCATTTTTTTACATAGGAAATGACCTTGGGAGTTTTTTTCAAGAAAAGAACTTGGTAGTCATCCTTGGATGAAATCTTACTTTCTGTATTCTGTTTTTTTAGTAGATTAGAGATGTCTTCAGTTGCTCTTAGTTCATCTAAACCAGTCATATAAACAGGTGTATAATCGGATACAGCCATGCTATGAATCAGGGCCTGATGTGTTTTGACTAAAGGTTCTAATGTTTCTTTCAAACTATCAACATTTGTGATTTCGATAATGGTTAAATTCTTCTGAGAATTTGGTTTAACAGCCTGTCTTGTAGTCACAAGAGTAACTTCATGACCACGTTTCAAGGCTTGTTCGGCAATGATTTTTCCAAGATTTCCAGAAGCATGGTTTGTAATAGCGCGGACTTGATCGATAGCTTCGCTTGTTCCGCCTGATGTAATCAATAGTTTCATGTTCATATTTTACTAGAATTTCTATTTTTCGTAAAGTTTGCACTAACTCATTTGCTAATAAATCTGTGACACTGGAAAATGATAACACTAATAAAAAATATAAGGACCAGCCTTAGACGGAAGTGTAGAGCTATGATATGATGAGAATACAGTTTTTAAAAATTTGTATCTATTTAAGTAAGAGAACCTGTAGTTTTTCTGAAAATTCCGTACGTTGGTGAATAAATAATAAAAAATATGCGAAAATAAGTTGAAGTATGGTATAATATCCATAAAAAATAAGGAAATTAGGTAGTCTCATGAAAACAGATATTGACATTGCACAAAGTATAACCTTGAAGCCTATCACAGAGATCGTTGAAAAAGTTGGTATCAGTTTTGATGATATTGAGCTATACGGAAAATACAAGGCAAAATTGTCTTTTGATAAAATCAATGCGGTCAAGGGAAATCCACTTGGCAAGCTGATTTTGGTGACGGCTATCAATCCAACGCCTGCTGGTGAAGGCAAGTCAACGGTGACCATTGGTCTGGCGGATGCCCTGTCTAAAATTAGCAAGAAAACCATGATTGCCCTCCGTGAGCCTTCTTTGGGACCTGTCATGGGAATCAAAGGTGGAGCAGCAGGTGGTGGCTATGCTCAGGTTTTGCCAATGGAAGACATCAATTTGCATTTTACAGGCGACATGCATGCCATTACCACAGCAAACAACGCCCTTTCAGCCTTGATTGATAACCATATCCATCAGGGGAATGTGATTGGGATTGATCAACGTCGTATTATCTGGAAACGTGTTGTGGACCTCAACGATCGTGCCCTTCGTAAAGTAACAGTTGGCTTGGGTGGTCCGCTCAATGGTATTCCTCGTGAAGATGGATTCGATATTACCGTAGCTTCTGAAATCATGGCGATTTTGTGCTTGGCGACGGACATCGATGACTTGAAAGAACGTTTGGCAAATATTGTTATCGGTTATCGTTTCGATCGCAGTCCTGTCTACGTGCGTGATTTGGCGGTGGAGGGTGCTTTGACCCTTATTTTGAAGGACGCTATTAAACCAAACCTTGTCCAAACCATCTATGGCACGCCAGCCTTTGTCCATGGTGGTCCATTTGCTAACATTGCCCACGGCTGCAACTCAGTCCTGGCAACAACAACCGCTCTGCGATTGGCTGACTATACCGTCACAGAAGCAGGCTTCGGGGCTGACCTTGGAGCAGAGAAGTTCCTTGACATTAAGGTGCCGAACTTGCCTAAGGCTCCTGATGCTGTAGTGATTGTAGCGACTTTGCGTGCGCTAAAAATGCACGGTGGTGTAGCTAAGACAGAACTTTCTGTTGAAAATGTAGAGGCAGTCAAAGCTGGTTTTTCTAACTTGAAGCGTCACGTTGAAAATATCCAGAAGTACGGTATTCCAGCGGTGGTTGCTATCAACGAATTCGTCTCAGATACAGCTGATGAAATTGCAGCTTTGAAAGAACTTTGTGCTGAAATTGGCGTACCTGTCGAGTTGGCAAGTGTTTGGGCAAATGGCGCTGATGGTGGTGTTGAACTGGCTGAAACAGTTGTTGCTACTATTGATAACCAAGCAGCCAACTACCAACGTCTCTACAAGGCTGAGGATAGTTTGGAAGAAAAAGTGACCAAGATTGTTACGCAAATCTACGGTGGTAGTGGAGTCGTCTTTGAGAAGAAGGCTCGTAACCAGCTGGCTGAATTTGCTAAGAATGGTTGGAATAAGTTGCCAGTCTGCATGGCCAAGACCCAATACAGCTTCTCAGATAATCAGTTTGCCCTTGGTGCACCAACAGGATTTGACATTACAGTCCGTGAATTTGTGCCAAAATTAGGTGCAGGCTTTATCGTTGCCTTGACTGGAGATGTCATGACCATGCCTGGTTTGCCAAAAGCTCCCGCAGCTCTCAACATGGATGTGGCAGCAGACGGGACAGCTATCGGCTTGTTCTAACAAGAATGAATATAAAAAATCCGCTCAAAGGCGGATTTTTTGTCTATTCAGATAGTTTCTCAACCGTTTGATAGGCAAGTAAGCCAAGGAAAATACTCAACATAGGAAATACCGTCTGGAAGATACCAGTGTTGAATGGTGAATTAAAGAGGAAGTGAATTCCAAAGCTTGCACCAATCCAAAATACTCCCTGTGCTTTTGATATGCCTGTATTTTTCGTGAGAAGGGCTACTAAACCAATAGCAAAGAGAAGCGTGAAAACCCAATGGGCCCAACCAGCTTGACCAACGCGTTCAAGAATGGTTTCAAAGCCGTCTAACTTATTCATGAACATGTCTCTAAAAACAAAGGTGATGTCTTCCACGATTTGGAAACCTAATCCAACAATCACTCCGCTTACCAATGCATTTTTTAGTGTCATTTTTCTACAAATAAGCAGTACAAGTAGAACAGTCAGCCCTTTACCGATTTCTTCTGCCAATGGACCTGAAATAGCTGCGCCCCAGTCATTTAGGAAATTATTACTAGCTTTAACAATTTCGAGCAGGAAATATCCAATAGCTGTATGTCCAAGTTCAGAAAAAGAGATGCTACTTGTTAAGCCTAAAAGCCAGCTAAGACCTATAACTTGTTTTGAGATGTTATAGCGTTTAGCTAAGTAATATGTCAGTACTAGTAGGGGAATGAGGTAGATAGCGACCAAGGAAATGGTTAGGAAAAAGAGAGGATATTTAGCTTCCATGCCATTTGGCTTACCGAATTCTCCGAAGATAATTTTGCAACCGTTGACAAATCCAATCGTTGCTAAGATGATTGGAATATAGGTTCTACACGTTTGAAATTTTTCTTTCATAGTTTTACCTTTCTGTATTAATAAACTAGTGTATAGATACATTATATCAAATGTGGATGCATTTTGTCTATAATTCACCTATTTTTTATCTAAGCCTTCTCAGTTATTGTAATGTTTTTTCCTGCAACTAGGACTCCATAATAGGCCGTAGCAGAATTGTGCCAAAAATTTTCTTTTTTGATAGACTAATGTTGAAAAAATGAAAGGAGTATTTTATGGAACAATATGATTTAGTAGTCATTGGTTTTGGAAAGGCTGGTAAGACCTTGGCAGGTAAGCTGTCAGCAGCTGGGAAGAAAGTTGCCTTAGTAGAGGAAAATCCTGCTATGTTTGGCGGGACTTGTATCAATATCGGCTGTATTCCAACCAAGACTCTCTTGGTAGCTGCAGATAAAAACTGGACTTTCGAGCAGGTCATGGAGCAAAAGGAAACAGTCACCACTCGCTTGCGGAACAAAAACGAGGCGGTCTTAAAAGGCAGTGGTGCTAGTTTGTACCAAGGACACGCGCGTTTTGTGGCGGATAAGGTTGTGGAAGTGTCAGCTGGTGAGGAATCCATCCAACTGACTGCTGAAACGATTGTCATCAATACAGGTACTAAGTCGCGCGTGCTACCAATTCCAGGTTTGTTGGATACAGCTCACGTGTATGATAGTACAGGTATTCAGAACTTGGAAACTCGTCCTGATAAGTTGGCTATTATCGGCGGAGGTAACATCGGTCTGGAATTTGCTGGACTCTACAGCAAACTCGGTAGCCAGGTGACGGTATATGAAGCCAGCTCTGCTATTTTACCAAGAGAAGAGGAAGTAGTTGCCAAGTTAGCCAAGGAGTATATGGAAGAAGCTGGCGTGACCTTCGTCTTGGGTGCGAAAATCGAGCAAGTAGCAGCTGCGGGCGAGCAAGTTGCTGTGACGGTTAATGGCGAAACGGCAGTCTTTGATGCTGTCCTCTATGCGACAGGTCGTGTGCCGAATACCGCTGACTTGGGCTTGGAAAATACGGCGATTGAGCTTTTGGAAAATGGTGCTGTCAAGGTGGATGACTACTGCGAAACCACCGTTCCAGGTGTCTATGCAGTGGGCGATGTCAATGGCGGTCCACAATTCACTTACACATCCCTAGACGACTTCCGTATCGTCTTCGGCAAGTTGACTGGAACAGGAACTTATAGCTTGAGCCAACGTAAGTCTATTCCAACCAGTGTCTTTATTACGCCTGTGCTTTCTCGTGTCGGTCTGACCGAGAAGGAAGCTAAGGAAGCAGGTTACGACTACATTGCCAATGAACTGCCTGTTGCCAATATGCCACGTGCCCATGTCAATAATGATCTCAAAGGTATTTTCAAGGTTATCGTGGATAAGGAAAGTAAGCTAGTTCTGGGTGCAACTCTCTTTGGTCGCAATTCAGAGGAGCTGATTAACTTGATTGCTATGGCAATTGACAATAAGATTCCTTATACCTACTTCAAAACGCAGATTTTCACCCATCCGACTATGGCTGAGAATTTGAATGATGTTTTTAATTTTTGAGGCATAAGGGAGGTGAGTCTCTTGTATTGGTTGAGGCTGCCTTTTCTAGACTAGTATCCATTTTCATTGAGTGAACATTCTTAAGACCGTCCGAAAGGGCGGTTTTTATAATTATCTGCGATTTCTTGGACAGATTGGAAGGGGATAAAGATTGATAATAGATATTGATGAATCAATAACCATTTCGAATACTTGGTTTGTAACATAATAAAAGCCTGTCAATGCAGGCTTGTTTTAGTATGTGTTACTGGTGGTGCTGAGTCGTTTCAATTTGGTCTACTTTGAAAAATGCAGCAAGTGCCACGCAGAAACTAAAGCAGAGCATGAGAACGGTTATTTCACCAGAGTCAGATGTTAGTCCTTCGTTGAATGGAGTATTCAAGAAAAAGTGTGCTAAGACGGCCATTAGCATCCAGAAAAGTCCTTGTTTTTTAGACATGCCACTATTTTTTGAGACGAGAGCGACCAAACCGACTGCGAATGCAAGGGAGAAGGCCCAGTGAGTTCCACCAGCGTGAAGCATACGTTCGATAAGAGTGGCGAAGCCATCTGCTTTAGATTTAAAGATTTGTTGGAAGACATAGAGACCGTCTTCAATAATTTGGAAACTCAAACCTACAATCATACCGCTGACTATGGCATTTTTTAGAGTAAGTTTTTTGAGCAAAAGGAGTACAAGTAGTACAACTAGCCCCTTACCAAACTCTTCATGGAAGGGGGCGGTGACAGCTGCTCCCCAGTTTTGGATAAATGTTTGAGGTGGTTTGACGATGAATAACCAAAAAGCTCCTAAAAGTGTTTGACCAATACCAGAGAAGTAAAAACTAGCTGTTATACCCAAAATCCAACTGAGATGGATAACTTTTTTAGAAATATCAAAACGTTTCGCTACATAACGAATGATAAGAATCATAGGGAGGACATAAAGTGCAACTAAGGAAATAGTTAGAAAGAAGAGAGGATATTTTCCGTCCATTCCATCCGGTTTCCCAAAAAAGGTAAGAAGAACTTTACAGCCAGAGAAAAAACTCCAAACGGCTAGAAAAATAAGTAGCTTCATTTTGTGTTTAGCACAGAATTGTTTCATAAAAATGACTTCCTTTATATTAATTTAGTAGATGTCAGTTATCCTACTTTTCTATAATTTATCATAGCCATCTTTTTATTATCTCAGTTCTATCTATTTTTTCTCGGTTTTTGTATTCCGTGATATAATAAGTAAAATATGTTGGAGGACTATTATATGAAATTGCAAAAGAAAATCATGTTATCTGTTGTTCTTGGTTTGAGCCTTGTTAGTTTGTCTGCCTGTCAGTCAATTTCTAACTGGTGGAAAAATACCAAGGAAGAATGGATTGGTTTGGAGATGACGGTACGGACATACGATGAAAATTCTCAATTGATAGATGAAATGTCTGGTAAGTCCCTATCGATTTCGCGGAATCAGGAATTTGACTCGGTGGATGCCGAAGGCTATTCCAATGCGGATTCGTCTGTCTTGAAGGTGACACTTGGGAATTACGAAATTGACCACGTAGGCTCATCTTTGATTGCAGCAGAAGAAGGTTTGGAAGATTTGTATGCGAAATATCAGACCACAGTAGATATTGCAAATTACGATCGTGCAATTCCGCTTGTTAACCGTATGGTATCTAGTCTCAAAAATGATTTTACAGGTAAGGCAAAGGTGGTTTTGATTCGTTCGCAAAACGGAACCCCGCTTGCTACTTATGTAGGTGATAAAGTGTCTCTTTATGCATCTGATGCACCTAAGACTTCTGAACTCTTGATTGATGGCAAACGGTTAATTATCTACCGTTGTGATTATACAATTTATGATAGAGAATTATTGGAGAACTAGATGATAGACATTCGTTCCGCAAGGATAGAGGATGCTGCAGACCTTGTGGCAATTTATGCTCCTTATGTAGAAAAGACCGCTATTACCTTTGAAACAGAAGTGCCGACTGTCGAAGCCTTTGCAAGTCGAATTGAAAAGACCTTGGAGAAGTTTCCCTATCTGGTCGCAGTTGAAGAGGGAGCTCTTGTAGGTTATGCCTGTGCTTCAACCTACTATGCCCGTGCGGCTTATGATTGGACGGTGGAATTATCTGTATATATCAAGCAGGAAGCACGTGGAAAAGGAATTGGAACTCTTCTCTACAATGCTTTGGAAAGGGAACTGATAGCGCGTGGTTTTAAAAATTTCTTAGCCTGCATTGCCCTACCAAACCCAGCCTCGCTTGCTCTCCATGAGAAGAGGGGCTATGAACAGGTAGCTCATTTCAAAAAAGTTGGTTATAAATTTGATACATGGCATGATATTGTCTGGCTTCAAAAATCTCTTGTAGGTAAGCAAAATGAAGATTGAAGAATTAGAAAAACGCTTGTTGGCTGTGGCGGATGCCAGTCAGGCCCAGCCTATGAAAGCCTATATGAAGAATCACTTTGACTTTCTAGGTGTTAGGACACCTGATCGTCGAAAAGTTGCTAGGCAATTTTTCAAAGAATCTAAGGCTCAGGGAATTGACTGGGACTTTGTAGAGGCTTGCTGGTCTAAGCCCTACCGTGAGTATCAGTATATCGCCATTGATTACCTGGTCACCAAGAAAAAAGATTTGGTTCTAGCTGATTTACCCCGTTTGAAAAAACTGGCTCAAAGCAAGTCTTGGTGGGATAGTATTGACGGCTTGGACAAGTTAGTTGGTAAGATTGTATTGGACAATCCAGAGGCCAAGCAGACCATTTTGGAATGGAGTTTGGATGACGATTTCTGGTTGAGGCGAATTGCCATTGACCACCAGTTATTGCAAAAAGAAAAGACGGATACGGAACTGTTGGAACAAATCCTGATCAATAATCTCAATCAGACTGAATTTTTCATCAATAAGGCAATCGGCTGGAGTTTGCGGGATTATTCTAAAACCAATCCTGACTGGGTGCGGACTTTCCTTGACAAATATAGTTCCCAAATGGCAGGTTTGTCCATTCGTGAGGCAAGTAAATACATCTAGGAGGAGCCATGTCTAAAGTTTATGAATTTGAAGCAGTCATTCATCCCGTACCAGACAAGGGCGGAGCTTATGTCATCTTTCCCTATGATATACGAGAAGAGTTTGGCAAGGGGAGGGTAAAGGTACATGCCAGATTTGATGGTCATCCCTATGATGGCTCCATTGTCAATATGGGAGTTAAGGATGAAGCAGGCAATATCTGTTACATTATTGGCGTTCAAAAGGCTATTCGAGCGACTATTGGAAAACAGGCTGGTGATAGAGTACAAGTAACCATTCAAGAACGAATGGAGTAATCAGGCTTGCAAATCCTTGAGATTATGGTAGAATAGATTCATGCGATGAGCCGAGTAGTGACTTTGTCACATTCGACGCTAGGGAGGTCTTCATTTAATTGAAACGCAGGAGCGGACCTTGAATAGTTGTGTGAACCTTCTATTCTCATCGGAAACGATGCCCTTGCCCACCCTTGAGGTGGGCTTTTTTTGCATACTAATATGCTTCAGATAATCTATCGGAAGCATATTTCAGTATGTATTTCTATAGGAGTGCTATTGGCTCAGCCGAGGAAGTTTTTGTATTTCTCAAAGTTAGAAATAGCAGTTGATATTATGCTTGATGAAGATTGCTTGATAGTCTTTTAAATCTTCTGGATGGAGAGCCTTGACATCGGTCATAGCATAGGTTCGATTGAGAAGTTTATACTTATTTTCTCCAAATTGATGGAAGGGGAGTAGTTGAACTTTGTCAATCTTGAGTTGATTAAAGAGACAGGCGAATTGTTCAGCATCTTCAAGGGAATTATTAAAGTCAGGGATAACAGGGATACGTAGGACGATTTCTTTCCCGATGGAAAAGGCGTATTGGATATTTTGTATAATAAGGTTATTGTTGACGCCGGTGACTTTTCTATGAGAAATTGTATTGTAATGTTTTAAATCAGTATAGATAAAGTCAACGTATTGGATAAGGTCAACAAATTTGCGGTGTTCTACGAAAGCGGTGGTTTCAATAGCGGTATGAAGGCCGTGTTTTTTTGCCTCCATAAGAATAGCTTTCGCAAACTCATATTGGGCAAAAATTTCTCCGCCAGACAGCGTGAGCCCACCACCAGATTCTTCATAAAAATCAATATCTTTCATGACTTCGGATATGATGTCATCAACAGATTTTTCTTCTCCCATGATGGTCATTTTTTTACTAACAGCATCAAGCATGGGTTCAGGTTTTCGTTTTTGAGATTCTGGATTTGCACACCAAGGACAACGTAGGGGGCAGCCTTTCAAGAAAACCGTCGTACGTATACCAGGACCGTCATGGAGCGAAAAATGTTGAATGTTAAAAATAATGCCTTTTCGTGTATTCATGCTCTTTCTCCTTTTCGATTAATTTGATTTTATCACACAAAAGAAAGTTTTACAATTACGAACGTAAGTTAAAAAGTTGCAAATAGTTGAAAAAGAGTCAAAATTTGATAGAATAATGATGAGGTGATGAAATGGAACGATTAGATAAAATTATACAACTGGTATCACAACATGAAAAAATAGATGTCAATAGTTTGGCGGAGCAACTGGAGGTTTCTAAGGTAACCATCCGTAAAGATTTGGATAAGTTAGAATCAAAAGGTTTATTACGTAGAGAACACGGCTATGCTGTTCTAAATAGTGGCGATGACCTCAATATTCGAATGTCCTTTCGCTATGACGTAAAAAAACGAATTGCAAAAGAAGCAGCAAATCTTATTGCCGACAATGAAACGATTATGATAGAGTCTGGCTCAACTTGTGCTCTCTTGGCAGAAGAAATTTGCAAAACCAAGAGAAATGTGACCATCATAACAAATTCTTATTTTATAGCCAATTATGTGCGACAATATGATAGCTGTCAGATTATTTTATTGGGTGGTGAGTTTCAAAAAGATTCCCAAGTAACAGTTGGGCCGCTCTTACATAAAATGATTCAGTTTTTCCATGTTGATAAGGCTTTTGTAGGAACTGACGGCTATGATAGTGAGCATGGTTTTACAGGTAAAAACTTAATGCGAAGCGAAGTAGTACAGTACATGTCTGACGTTGCTGAAAATATGATTGTGCTAACAGATTCTAGTAAATTTACAAAACGAGGGACAGTACGCAGATTTGGTTTAAGTCAAGTTGCTCAGGTCATTACAGATACGTCGATTTCTGAAGATCTTGTCAAAGAATTAGAAAATGCTAGAGTCACAGTAAGGCTAGTTTAGGTTGGGGGCAGTATGAAGCAAGAAAAAAGAAGGCAGTTGGCAAAAATAGCCTATCTTTATTACGAAGAGGGGAAAAGCCAAGCTGAGATTGCTGCTGAGACAGGAATTTATAGAACGACAGTCAGTAGAATGTTGACCAAGGCTAAGTCAGAAGGCATTGTAAAAATAGAAATTCAAGATTTTGATAGGCGCCTATACCGACTTGAAAAATATGTTCAAGAAAAATATGGATTAAAAGGTTTAGAACTGGTTGAAAACAGCACCGATGAGGACCAGCTTGATTTAGAAAATCGTCTGGCACAGGCTGCAGCCGATATGCTTACCAATCTAATTGATGATGGAAAGAAAGTTGGTTTTTCATGGGGGAGAAGCCTCAGTCTTATTGTAGATAAGATAGGGAATCATCGTATGAAAGGTGTCAAATTTGTTCCAATAGCTGGCGGTCCAAGTCATATCCACGCACGTTATCATGTGAATACTCTGATTTACGATATGGCCAATAAATTTCGTGGAGAATGTAGTTTTATCAATGCGACGATTATTCAGGAGAATCAAGAACTCGCTCAAGGTATTCTTTCTTCTAAATATTTCGAGGAGCTACGTGCTGACTGGAAGGACTTAGATGTAGCAGCAATCGGTATTGGCGGCCGAGTCGATGAAAAAAATCGTCAGTGGTTAGATATGTTGACGACAGATGATTTTCAAGCCTTGTCAGATGAAGGTGCAGTCGGTGAAACCTGCTGTCGTGGCCTGAATCAATACGGTCAAGCTGTCGTTGAGGATTTGCAAAAGAGGACCATTGCCATCTCTTTAGATGATTTAAAAGAAGTTCCAGATACCATAGCTCTTGCATATGGGGAGGAAAAGGCCCAAGCCATTTTAGCTGTATTGCGAGCTGGCTACATTCATCATCTGGTAACAGATGAACGAACCATCGTAAAAGTTTTAGAACTGGATAATGATGAGCACGTCCATACAAATTAGCAAGAGAATGCTTCAATCGCTTAAAGGTGGTTGAAGTATTTTTTATCCCCAAATATGCACAAAAGTGCAAAAATAAATTAAAACAGAAAATGTTCTATAAATATATTTACGCTATAAAGAGAAAATGATATGATTTACTTACGAAAGAAATATAATAACTTACAAACAAAACAAATTGGAGGAAAAGAAATGGAAATGATTATTGCAGATCAATTGATCATGGGATTGATTATTTATGCTGGAGATGCGAAAAGTCACGCCTACCAAGCTTTATCGCTTGTCAAAGCAGGTGAAGAAGAGCGAGCAGAAGAGGAATTAGAATTGGCAGATGCAGCATTATTAGAAGCTCACAATATGCAGACAAAATTCTTAGCACAGGAAGCTGGGGGAGCAAAATCTGATATTACAGCACTATTTGTCCATTCGCAAGATCATTTGATGACATCTATTACAGAAATCAATTTGATTAAAGAAATCATTGATTTGCGTAAAGAACTAAAAAAAGTTGGCTAAAACAAAAAAATTATATTTAGGAGGAAACCGAAATGGTTAAAATCGCTCTATTTTGTGCCGCTGGTTTTTCTACAGGCATGTTGGTAAACAACATGAAGATTGCAGCAGCAGACGCAGGTGTCGAAGTAGAAATCGACGCGCATTCTCAAGGGAAAATTGCAGATTACCTTGACGAAATCGATGTAGCTTTACTGGGACCACAAGTAGCATATACGCTTGATAAGTCAAAAGCGCTCTGTGATGAAAAGCAAGTCCCTATTGCCGTGATTCCAATGGCAGACTACGGGATGTTGGACGGGAAAAAAGTTCTTCAATTGGCACTCAGCATGGTTTCATAAAGGAGTATGGTCATGTCCAAAATTGATACACAAAAAATTATTGTCCCAATCATGAAATTTGTGAATATGAAAGGGATCATCGCTCTAAAAGATGGTATGTTGGCTATCTTGCCTTTAACAGTAGTTGGTAGTATTTTCTTAATTTTGGGGCAATTGCCTTTTGAAGGCTTAAATGCTGCAATAGCTTCTATATTGGGAGCGGAATGGACTGAACCGTTTATGCAAGTCTATAGCGGAACCTTTGCAATTATGGGCTTGATTTCTTGTTTTGCGATCGGCTATTCTTATGCCAAAAATAGTGGAGTTGAGCCTCTCCCTGCGGGTGTACTGTCCTTGTCTTCATTCTTTATCCTCTTGAAATCATCTTATATTCCAGTTGATGGAGAACCAATCGGTGATGCCATCGCAAAAGTATGGTTTGGTGGTCAAGGAATTATCGGTGCGATTATTATTGGTTTGGTAGTGGGCGCTATCTATACGACTTTTATTCAGCGTCATATTGTTATCAAGATGCCTGAACAAGTACCGCAAGCTATTGCCAAGCAGTTTGAAGCAATGATTCCAGCTTTTGTCATCTTTTTGCTATCTATGATTGTCTATATTGTTTCCAAGATGGTGACAAACGGTGGTACATTCATTGAAATGATTTACGATGTGATTCAAGTGCCATTACAAGGTTTAACAGGTTCATTACCAGGTGCGATTGGAATTGCTTTCTTCATTTCCTTCCTCTGGTGGTTTGGTGTACATGGTCAGTCAGTTGTCAATGGTGTCGTTACTGCTTTACTATTGTCAAACCTCGATGCCAATAAGGCCCTTTTAGCAGCAGATAAATTGTCTCTGGAAAATGGCGCCCACATAGTGACCCAACAATTCTTGGATAGTTTCTTGATCATGTCAGGTTCAGGTATTACCTTTGGTATTGTTTTTGCAATGCTATTTGCCGCAAAATCAAAACAATATAAGGCTCTTGGTAAGGTAGCGGCCTTTCCTGCACTCTTTAACGTAAATGAACCAGTCGTCTTTGGTTTCCCAATTGTGATGAATCCTGTTATGTTCTTACCATTTGTCCTGGTACCGATTTTAGCGGCTTTCATTGTCTACGGAGCAATCTCAATAGGCTTTATGCAACCATTTTCAGGTGTGACCTTACCATGGTCTACCCCAGCAATCATTTCTGGTTTTATGGTGGGTGGTTGGCAAGGTGCAGTTGTTCAAATCATTATTTTAGCTGTCTCAACTATTGTTTATTTCCCATTCTTCAAAATCCAAGATAAGATTGCCTATGAAAGTGAAATGAAAGAAACAGTTTAGTCAATGATGTCAGACAAAAGAGTTGCACAAATGTGCAGCTGGCTTCGGAAATCTTAGCTCTCACTAGCATCAATTGACAATAACCCCTATTACAGGATATACTTAATTTACAAACGAAACAAAATTAAGTTTCGAAAGAAAGGGTAAGACTATGAAAACAGTGACTGAAGTAGCTGGCACTAGCATTAAAACTGAGTATTTTGGAAGTCTGACAGATCGGATGAACAAATACAGAGAAGATGTCCTTGATAAGAAGCCCTATATTGACGCGGAACGGGCTGTTTTAGCAACAAAAGCCTATCAAGAACATAGAGAAAAACCCAATGTTTTAAAAAGGGCCTATATGCTCAAAGAAATATTGGAGAACATGACGCTTTATATTGAGGAAGAAAGTCTGATTGCAGGTAACCAAGCTTCTTCAAATAAAGATGCTCCCATCTTCCCAGAATATACCTTAGAGTTTGTATTGAATGAATTGGATTTATTCGAAAAACGGGATGGGGATGTCTTCTATATTACCGAGGAAACCAAGGAGCAGTTGCGCAGCATCGCTCCATTCTGGGAAAAGAATAATCTTCGTTCACGCGCAGGTGTCTTACTTCCAGAAGAAGTTCAAGTTTATATGGAAACTGGCTTCTTTGGTATGGAAGGTAAGATGAACTCTGGCGATGCCCACTTGGCTGTCAATTACCAAAAGGTATTGGAACAAGGTTTGCGTGGTTTTGAGGAGCGAGTTCGTGAAGCAAAGGCTAATCTCGATTTGACGGATCCTGCAAGTATTGATAAATATCATTTCTATGATTCAATCTTTATCATCATTGATGCGGTGAAAGCATACGCAGATCGTTTTGTCGCCTTGGCTACTGAATTGGCAGAGAAAGCTCCAACCGCTCAACGCCGTCAAGAACTACTGGAGATTGCACGGATTTGTGCGAAGGTTCCGTATGAACCTGCTGAAACATTTGCAGAGGCAGTGCAATCTGTCTGGTTTATCCAGTGTATCTTGCAAATCGAGTCAAATGGACATTCTCTATCCTATGGACGTTTCGACCAATACATGTATCCGTATGTGAAAGCTGATTTAGAAGCCGGACGTGAAACGGAAGACAGCATCGTCGAACGCTTGACTAACTTGTGGATTAAGACCATTACTATCAACAAGGTTCGTAGTCAATCGCATACCTTCTCATCTGCTGGTAGTCCACTATACCAAAATGTAACCATTGGTGGACAAACACGTGATAAGAAGGATGCTGTCAATCCACTTTCTTGCTTAGTATTGAAATCTGTTGCCCAAACACACCTGCCACAGCCAAACTTGACTGTTCGCTATCATGCAGGCCTAGATGCTCGCTTCATGAATGAATGTATTGAAGTCATGAAACTTGGTTTTGGTATGCCTGCCTTCAACAACGATGAAATTATCATTCCATCCTTTATAGAGAAAGGTGTCTTGGAAGAGGATGCCTATGACTACAGTGCGATTGGCTGTGTAGAAACGGCTGTTCCTGGTAAATGGGGCTACCGTTGTACAGGTATGAGCTATATGAACTTCCCGAAAGTTTTATTGATTACCATGAATGATGGTATCGATCCTGCATCAGGCAAACGGTTTGCACCAGCCTTTGGTCACTTCAAAGATATGAAATCCTTTGAAGAGCTTGAAACGGCATGGGAAAAGACACTTCGTCATCTAACACGGATGAGTGTTATCGTTGAAAATGCAATTGACATTGCTTTAGAAAGAGAAGTACCAGACATTCTCTGCTCGGCTCTAACAGATGACTGTATCGGTCGTGGCAAGCACCTGAAAGAAGGCGGAGCAATTTACGATTACATTTCTGGTCTGCAGGTTGGGATTGCCAATTTATCTGATTCTCTAGCAGCAATCAAAAAATTAGTCTTTGAAGAAGGACGATTGGCTCCAGAAGAATTGTGGCATGCTTTGGAAACAGACTATGCTGGGGAGCGTGGTAAAGAAATCCAGGAAATGTTGATTGAAGATGCACCAAAATATGGTAACGATGATGATTATGCAGACCAATTGGTAACAGCAGCGTATGATATTTATATCGATGAGATTGCCAAATATCCAAATACTCGCTTTGGTCGTGGTCCGATTGGTGGTATCCGTTATTCAGGTACATCATCCATTTCAGCAAACGTTGGACAGGGGCGTGGTACCTTGGCAACTCCAGATGGTCGAAATGCAGGTACACCGTTGGCAGAAGGTTGTTCTCCATCACATAATATGGATAAAAATGGACCGACATCCGTTTTGAAATCAGTTGCCAAATTACCAACGCATGAAATTGTTGGAGGCGTTCTGCTCAATCAGAAGGTCAATCCACAAACACTTGCCAAAGAAGAAGACAAACAAAAATTAATTGCCCTCTTGCGGACATTCTTTAACCGCTTGCATGGCTATCATATTCAGTACAATGTTGTCTCTCGAGAAACCTTGATTGATGCACAACTACATCCTGAAAAACACCGTGATTTGATTGTCCGTGTAGCAGGTTATTCAGCATTCTTCAATGTATTGTCGAGAGCAACACAAGACGACATCATTGGTCGTACAGAACATACATTGTAAAAGAGGTTATTATTATGGAATTCATGCTGGACACCTTAAATATAGAGGAAATACGAAAATGGGCTGAGGTTTTACCCCTTGCGGGGGTGACCTCAAACCCAACGATTGCGAAGAAAGAAGGTGACATTGACTTTTTTGAACGTTTGCACCTTATCCGTGACATCATCGGTCCAAATGCTTCACTACATGTGCAAGTTGTGGCAAAGGATTATAAAGGGATTTTGGCAGACGCTAAAAAAATTCGTGAATTGGCACCGGAAAATGTCTATATTAAGGTTCCGGTAACGCCTGCTGGTTTGGCTGCTATGAAAACATTGAAAGCGCAAGGCTATCAGATTACAGCAACAGCGATTTATACCGTTTTTCAGGGCTTGTTAGCTATTGAAGCGGGTGCAGATTACTTGGCACCGTACTACAATCGCATGGCCAATCTGAATATTGATTCGAATGCGGTCATTGCTCAGTTATCAGAAGCGATTGACAGGGAGTGTTCAGAAAGTAAAATTTTAGCGGCGTCATTCAAAAATGTAGATCAAGTGAACCAAGCATTTGCAAATGGGGCGCAGGCTATTACGGCAGGTGCAGATGTATTTGAAGCAGCCTTTTCTATGCCATCAATTGAAAAGGCGGTAAATGATTTTGCAGATGATTGGTCTGCCATTCATGGAAGGTATACTATCTAAACAGTTCTATATTAAAAAATAAGGGGGCACTATGAAACAATTCTCAGGTCTTTCACGCACTATCCAAGGAAATCATCTTTTAGACACTTGTGCGATTGGCATTTTGAAAATAGGTCATCGCCCCCTTGTTTTATGTGCAAAACAGGAGTATAATACGACTGTAGAAAACTTTGTGAAAGTTTTAACTTGTCACGGACTCATTGTTAAAATAACCTATATGGAGGAGTGGGACCAGAACTTGGTTGAAGAATGTGGGGAAGTTGGTTTCCGACATTGTGCAGACCATATTATTGGCATTGGTAATAGTTCTGTGGCAGCTTGTACAAAGGCTGTTGCGGATTTACTAGACTTGCCAGCTGTTCTTATACCGACTTCACCGTTGACCACTCTGCCTCGGGTATCGGTGGAAAATATGAAAAGAGAGCGACCATTGTTTAATGAGTCCATCCAGCTAATTATAGCGGATAGGGACCAATTATTGACACAACCTACCTTGGAGTTGATGAATGGAGTGGTCAATACTCTTCTTTATCTGGCAGCCATAAAAGAAGTAAAAAGAAATCATCTATTCAGTTTGATAGATGATATTCTTATCAGAGGTTTTGAAAGCGTTTTATTTAATAGTGGCCTTCAAGCTATAGAGGATTTTGAAGCTCGGATATTATCAAAAGAAGTACAAGATGTCTTAGAAGTTCTTTCTACTTGTGTGACATTAGACCTACCTGGTGATGCTTGGGATGTTATTCAACAAATAGAATCAAAGCTCAGCGAAAGAAGAGAGGATTTAGTGGATGAGCCATTGAAACGAAATCTTGTCCTCTACTTGCTTCTGACCTATTTGACTCAGGAATCAGAAGAATTTCAAGCCAGGCTGAAGTGGTGTCAACAGTTGCTTTTGTCTGCCAACTCTAGCAATCTATCGTCGCTGGAGGCAGTTTTCAAGGAAATTGCACTAGAGATGGGAGAAGATTGCTCGACACGTTGCTAGTAGGCATCGCTGTACAATGGCAATATTTAAAATACGGGATCATGCCTCTTGCTTTCGGCAATGCTAACTGTCGTTTATTACTTAATATAACACTATCTATTATTTCAAGGAGGAATTCTTATGAAAGTATTTGCAAGTCCATCTCGCTATATTCAAGGTAAACATGTTCTTTTCCAAGGTGCAGAAGCTATCGGAAAATTGGGAACAAAGCCTTTGATTCTTTGTGATGATTTAGTATATGGGATTGTCGGTGAGAAGTTTTTGTCCTATCTCGTTGAAGAAGGGATGCAAGTCCATCGTGTTGCCTTTAATGGAGAAGCATCTGACAAGGAAATCCAGCGCGTCGTAGAAATCGGAAAAGAACAGGCTAGTGACGTCGTAATCGGTCTAGGTGGTGGCAAGACGATTGACTCAGCCAAGGCGATTGCTGATTTACTAGGAGTGCCAGTCGTCATTGCTCCAACTATTGCTTCAACAGATGCTCCGACATCTGCTTTATCTGTCATTTATTCTGAAGAAGGGGCGTTTGAACGCTATATTTTCTATAAGAAAAATCCAGATCTTGTCTTAGTAGATACAGCGATTATTTGTCAAGCACCGCCACGTCTTTTGGCTTCTGGTATTGCGGATGGCTTGGCGACGTGGGTAGAAGCGCGTGCTATTTTACAAAGCAATGGAACAACAATGGCAGGAGGAGGTCAGACACTTGCTGGTATCGCTATTGCACAAGCCTGTGAACAAACACTCTTTGAATACGGACTGCAAGCTATGGCCAGCTGTGAAGCCAAGGTTGTGACAGCTGCTTTAGAGAATATTGTTGAAGCAAATACCTTGCTAAGTGGTTTAGGCTTTGAAAGTGCAGGCTTGGCTGCGGCGCATGCGATACACAATGGATTCACCGCCTTGGAGGGAGACATTCACCATTTGACACATGGTGAAAAAGTGGCTTATGGGACCTTGACCCAGCTCTTCTTGGAAAACCGTCCGAAAGAAGAATTGGAAAAATACATCCGTTTCTATCAAGCCTTGAATCTTCCAACAACTTTGGAGGAGTTACATTTGGCTGATGCTAGTTATGAAGATCTATTGAAAGTCGGCCAACAAGCGACGATTGAAGGAGAAACAATTCACGGTATGCCATTTGCTATTTCAGCAGAAGATGTAGCAGAAGCTCTGATGGCTGTTGACTACTATGTTCGCTCATTAGATAAATAAGAATAGCATTAACAGTTGAGTATGTCCATCTAAACTTGGAATAGAGGTTCGAAGTAATTGCCTTGGGAAATTCTTTCTCAGGGCTTTTCATTTGAAAAAATTATGATATAATTGTTAAATATAAAATATTTAGAAAATTTTGAAGAATTGACTTAAAGGAGATTTCTATGGCCTATGTAGTAGCTGTTGTTGGTGCCACTGGTGCAGTCGGTGCCCAAATGATTAAAATGTTGGAAGAGTCAACACTTCCAATCGAGAAAGTGCGTTTCCTTGCTTCTGCCCGTTCAGCAGGCAAGACTTTGCAGTTTAAGGGACAGGATATTGTCATTGAAGAAACAACAGAAACAGCCTTTGAAGGAGTGGATATTGCCCTCTTCTCAGCTGGTGGCTCTACATCTGCCAAGTATGCTCCTTACGCTGTAAAAGCAGGAGCTGTAGTTGTTGACAATACCTCTTACTTCCGTCAAAATCCAGATGTTCCGTTGGTTGTTCCTGAGGTAAATGCTCACGCACTGGATGCCCACAATGGTATCATTGCATGTCCAAACTGCTCAACCATTCAAATGATGGTTGCCTTGGAGCCTGTTCGTCAGAAATGGGGCTTGGAGCGGATCATCGTATCTACTTATCAGGCAGTTTCTGGAGCTGGTATGGGAGCTATCTTGGAAACGCAAGCTCAATTGCGTGCAGTCTTGAATGATGGTGTAGAGCCAAAAGCTGTAGAAGCAAACATTCTTCCTTCTGGAGGCGATAAGAAGCACTACCCAATCGCTTTCAATGCTATTCCGCAAATCGACCTCTTCACTGAAAATGACTACACTTATGAAGAGATGAAGATGACAAAAGAGACTAAGAAAATCATGGAAGATGACAGTATTGCTGTTTCTGCAACCTGCGTCCGTATTCCAGTCTTGTCTGCCCACTCTGAGTCTGTTTACATTGAAACTAAAGAAATTGCACCGATTGAAGAAGTGAAGGCAGCTATTGCATCCTTCCCAGGAGCTGTTTTAGAAGACGATGTGGCTAATCAAATTTATCCGCAAGCCATTAACGCTGTCGGTAGCCGTGATACCTTTGTTGGTCGTATCCGTAAAGATTTGGATAAGGAAAACGGTATTCACATGTGGGTTGTTTCTGACAACTTGCTCAAAGGTGCTGCATGGAACTCTGTTCAAATCGCTGAAACCCTTCATGAGCGTGGTCTAGTTCGTTCAACGGCAGACTTGAAATTTGAATTGAAATAATTTCATTAATCCAAAGTACACAAAAGGCTGCACTCAGCCTTTTTTAGCAACAATCAGTAAGAGAGGAAGCCTATGTCTATTCAAGATTTACGTGATGTAAAAATTATTACAGCAATGATTACCCCTTTCAAAGAAGATGGCTCGATTAATTTTGAAGTTTTACCCGAATTGATTGAGCATCTGTTGTCCCATCACACAGAAGGGATTTTATTAGCAGGAACAACTGCCGAAAGTCCAACCCTGACACACGAAGAAGAACTGGAACTATTTGGTGCTGTGCAAAAAATTGTCAACGGTCGTGTTCCTTTGATTGCAGGTATCGGTACAAATGATACGCGCGACTCGATTGAGTTTGCCAAAGAAGTGGCGGCATTCGGCGGCTTTGCGGCAGGTCTTGCCATTGTGCCATATTACAACAAACCCTCTCAAGAGGGAATGTATCAGCACTTCAAGGCTATTGCGGATGCCTCTGATTTGCCAATCATTATCTACAATATCCCAGGTCGTGTCGTGGTTGAAATGACGCCAGAAACCATGTTACGTTTGGCTGAGCATCCAAACATCATCGGTGTTAAAGAGTGTACCAGCCTTGCCAACATGGCTTACCTAATTGAGCATAGACCTGACGACTTCTTGATTTATACAGGTGAGGATGGCGATGCTTTCCATGCAATGAACTTGGGAGCAGATGGTGTGATTTCTGTTGCATCTCACACGAATGGTGATGAGATGTATGAAATGTTTACAGCCATCGAACAACAAGATATTCGAACAGCAGCTGCTATTCAACGCAAATTCATCCCGAAAGTCAATGCCCTCTTCTCCTATCCAAGTCCTGCACCAGTTAAGGCAGTTCTCAACTATCTTGGATTTGAAGTTGGTCCACTCCGCTTACCGTTGGTTCCATGCCCAGAAGAAGATGCCAAACGCATTATCAAAGTAGTCGTTGACGGCGACTACGAAGCAACCAAAGCAACCGTAACAGGAGTCGTACGACCGGATTATTAAAAACGTCCAGTGGACGTTTTTAACCCGAGCTCAAAAACCCGAAAGCGAGGCTTGTTCGGGGAACTGTTTCAGATGGTCACCAAGAAATACGAAAGTGACCACAGAAGACCCGAGCCCAAAAATACGAAGGCGAGCTAGTCCAGTGGACTATTCTTACCTGAGCTTGAAAATAAAAAAGCGAAGTAATTTAAGGTGAGCCTTGAAATAAGGGAGCGAGCAACGTCTGGGGGACATTTACAATTAGCGAAGCAATCGGAACCTTTGTTTTGGTCTTGGGATTACTGGCTTTCGGTCAGTATGATTTTCCTACAGGTCTTGGCACTTTAATCGTCGGTGGTTTGATTGTTTCTCTCGGAGTTTCTCTTGGTGGTCCGACAGGATATGCCCTAAACCCTGCGTGTAAGCTTGGTCCTCGTATTATGCATGCCATCCTTCCATTGAAGCACAAGGGAGATTTGGATTGGAGTTATGCTTGGGTACCAGTAGTTGGTCCAATCATCGGAGGCTTGCTACTCTCCTTTATGGTCTCATTTTTAAAAAAATATCCTTCTCTAATCAGCAATTTCTAGTGAAAATTTTTGTTTTTTCACTGTCCACTATAAGGGGAGTATATCAAATGGTTAGGGAAGTTTTTTTATTACATAGATACCCAATAAGGGAGGAATTGGTCTTATGGAGAAAACAAGCAAACAAAA
The DNA here is from genome assembly GCF_044427045.1 of Streptococcus sp. 2022WUSS135. Taxonomy (NCBI): domain Bacteria; kingdom Bacillati; phylum Bacillota; class Bacilli; order Lactobacillales; family Streptococcaceae; genus Streptococcus; species Streptococcus sp. 2022WUSS135. The sequence goes on along the minus strand of NZ_JAOTGL010000006.1, from coordinate 61,360 downwards.
AAGACCTGAACAAGTTGTTCAAGCCTTTAAGAGTAATTAGATTAAGGATTCCAATTTATCCACCAAGGAACCAACATAGGCGATGGTTTCTTTGAGTGGTTGGTCAGTTGAAACGTCGACACCTGCGTGTTTAGCAAGGTCTTGGGCAGAAAGACTTGCACCGAGTGACAAGGTTTCCAACCATTTTTCAACAACTTCTTCAGGATGTTCTTCCAATTGCTTAGCCATAGCCGTACCGATGGTCAAACCAGCTGAGTAGGTATATGGATACAAACCAATGTAGTAGTGCGGTTGACGCATCCAGATAAGACCTGCATCGTCACCGATTTCAAAGTCTTCACCCCAGAATTCCTTGATGACATCCAACTTGATTTGGCAGAGAATATCACCATTGAGGTATTCTTCATTGTCCAAACGAGTGTAGACTTCACGTTGGAAGGCTGCTTCAAGCAAGTGAGTGACCATGTTGTGGAAGTAAGTACGGCTGATCAACTCGCTAATCAAGTAAGCTTGGAAGCCAGGGTCTTGGTTGTTTTTCAAAAGGGTGTTACATGTCAAGACTTCATTAGCTGTAGAAGGAGCCTCGATGAAGTAGAGGGATGGATCGTAGCTGAGGACGCTTTGTTTCTTAGCCAATTGGAAATGACCAGCATGACCCAATTCGTGAGCCAATACCAAGACTTCGTTCATCAAACCTGTCCATGAAAGTAGGATATAGGATGGTCCATCGTAAAGAGTAGCACAGAAGCCACCAGTAGCCTTACCTTCGTTTTGAGCAAAGTCAATCCAACGTTCATCAAATGATTGTTCAATCATTTTTACATAATCTTCTCCAAGAATACCCAAGCAGTCAATCAAGAATTGTTTGGATTCTTCAGGAGTAATGCGTTGATTGTATTCAGATGGTAGACTGATTTTCAAGTCAGCATGAGTGATTTTATCCAAACCATGAGCCTTAGCAACCAATTTGACATAGCGACGCATGTGAGGAGCCAATTCTTTCATGATGACATCAATCTGACGGTCAAAGAGATCACGAGAGACATTTTGACTATGCAAGAGGAAGTCGATCGTATTGTCAAATCCACGCAAACGAGCTTCGATTTGCTCGTTTTTGATATGAGACAAATAAGTTGTTGCAGTTGTATTCTTGTATTTTTTCAAGGTTGAATAGAAACCAGCAGCTGAATTGCGACGGATTTCGGTATCATGGCTGAGTTCATAATCATTTTCAAAGAGCACATAGCTATTGCCGAGCGTTTCGCCATTTGCCTCGAAGTTATCAAAGGTCATATCTTCAAACTTGGTCACACCGTAGTTATTATATGGCTGACCAAAGGTTGGTGCGAAGTTTGAGAGAAGTTCTTCCTGTAGCGGATGGAGTTGATGCGGCTTATCACGTAGGATTGCATCGAAGAAAGCAGCCCATTGTGGTTGTTCTTCTTTTAATTCAAGAAGAAAGGCTTCATCTAATTGACCAAGTTCTGAATAGAGGAAATCTCGTTGAGGACGTGCCTTGGCAGAAACGAGGTCGTATTCGTTGGCCAGGCTCGCCAATTCAATATTCATCTTGTCAACTTCTAATGGCAAAAAGGCATAGTGGGAAAGACTGCTATCAAGAATAACGATTTTTTCGTATTCTGTTAAGGCGGAAACGATGGTATCCTTATCAGTTAGCTTCCCTTTGTAATTCGATTCGAAAGCTGTCACTTGCTTAGCGTAGGCTGCCAAATTTTCTTTGTAGTTATCAGGGGTCGGAAATAGAATGTCCGTATCCCAAGTTAATTGCACATCAATTTCTTGACGTTTAGGCATTGCGTTTGTCATGATTTTCTCCTTATTTCATTTTAATAGGTCCATTATATCATACTAAAGGGCTTTCAGCGAAAATAAGCCAAGGCAAAATTTATGAAAAAGAATACTTGACAAAATGCATAAAAACCTAGATAATGTAAGTATGAAAGGGTTTACTGAAAACCAGAAAGGAGCTTTTATGCAAGTCATTAAACGTAGTGGAGAGATTGTTGAATTTGACCCAGATAAAATCTACCAAGCCATCATTAAAGCTGCACAGACAGTTTATGTCATTGATGAAACTTGGCGGAAAAATCTTGCACAGGTCACAAAGAAAGTAGTGCTTGACTTGGAAGAAGCTCATACAGAGCGACCAACGATTAGCATGGTTCAGTCGCAAGTTGAACACCGTCTTTTAGATGCAGGGTATATTTCTATTGCTGAGCATTACATTTCCTATCGCTTGCAACGTGATTTGGAACGTAACGGCTATGGCGATAAGATTATTGTACATCTACGTTTTGAACAAGTACGTTAAGAGAAACCTAGAGAAATCTAGGTTTTTTGCTTTTATATATCTTTACATTGTTTAAAGAAAATAGCATTTCAAAAACTTTTTGAAAAAAATGTGATATTCTGAGCATATTTTTTGAAATCGGTAACATTTGTATTGTATAATATAGTTCGTAAAAAAATATATTTTCGAAAGTGAGATTTTACATTATGGCTAAAATCGTTGTTGTCGGTGCTAACCATGCTGGTACTGCCGCAATCAAAACTATGTTGACAAATTATGGTCAAGAAAACGAAATCGTTGTATTTGACCAAAACTCAAATATTTCATTCTTGGGTTGTGGTATGGCTTTGTGGATCGGTGAGCAAATTGGCGGTCCTGAAGGACTTTTCTACTCAAACAAAGAAGAGTTGGAGAGATTGGGCGCGACAGTATACATGGAATCACCTGTTACAAATATTGACTATGATGCCAAAACAGTTACAGCGCTTGTAAATGGTCAAGAACATGTTGAATCATTTGAAAAACTTCTTTTCGCAACTGGTTCACAACCTGTCTTGCCACCAATCAAAGGAGCTGAAATCAAAGAAGGTTCTCTTGAATTTGAAGCAACTCTTGAAAACTTGCAATTCGTTAAATTGTACCAAAACTCAGCAGATGTTATTGAAAAATTGAAAAACAAAGACATCAACCGCGTCGCAGTTGTTGGTGCTGGTTACATCGGTGTTGAGCTTGCGGAAGCATTCCAACGTAAAGGTAAAGAAGTAGTACTTATTGACGTTGTGGATACATGTTTGGCTGGGTACTATGACCGTGACTTGTCAGACCTTATGGCTAAAAACTTGGAAGAGCATGGTATCAAACTTGCCTTCGGCGAAACTGTTAAAGAGGTTGCTGGTAATGGTAAAGTTGAGAAAATCATCACTGACAAGAACGAATACGATGTTGATATGGTTATCTTAGCTGTTGGTTTCCGTCCAAACACTGCATTTGCAGGTGAAGGAATCGAGCGCTTCCGTAACGGTGCCTTCCTTGTAAACAAACGCCAAGAAACTTCAATCCCAGGTGTTTACGCTATCGGTGACTGTGCAACTATCTACGATAACGCTACTGGCGACACAAGCTACATCGCATTGGCTTCAAACGCAGTACGTACTGGTATCGTAGCAGCACACAACATCTGTGGCACTGATCTTGAAGGTATTGGTGTACAAGGTTCTAACGGTATCTCTATCTATGGTCTTAACCTTGTATCAACTGGTTTGACACTTGAAAAAGCTACTCGTCTTGGTTTGAACGCTGCTGTTACTGAAGTAACAGACAATCAAAAACCAGAATTCATGGAGCACGGCAATTTCCCTGTTACTATCAAGATTGTTTACGATAAAGATTCACGTCGTATCCTTGGTGCGCAAATGGCTGCTCGTGAAGACATCTCATTGGGTATCCACCTCTTCTCATTGGCAATCCAAGAGGGTGTAACAATCGAAAAATTGGCCTTGACAGACTTGTTCTTCTTGCCACACTTCAACAAACCATACAACTACATCACAGTAGCTGCCTTGGGTGCTGAATAATTAATTGAATGCAAAAGCTCAGAGATAACTCTGGGCTTTTTTGGTGCTTGCTACTAATGATCCTCCAAATTTGGAAATTCATCACTCAACGATTTGTTGATCTTTCTAATTTACCACCTGCCCTAAAAATGATTTTTTGGTATAATGGAGAGAATGATTTTTTAGAAAGTATGAGACAATGAACCCATTATTAAACGGAATGAATGACAGACAGGCAGAAGCGGTACAGACGACAGAAGGACCGCTTTTGATTATGGCAGGGGCTGGTTCGGGTAAGACGCGAGTTCTGACCCACCGAATCGCATATTTGATTGATGAAAAAATGGTCAATCCTTGGAATATCTTAGCCATTACCTTTACCAACAAAGCGGCGCGTGAGATGAAGGAGCGGGCCTACGCCCTCAATCCTGCTACGCAAGACTGTTTGATTGCTACCTTCCACTCCATGTGTGTGCGGATTTTGCGTCGGGATGCTGACCATATTGGTTACAATCGCAATTTTACGATTGTCAATCCAGGTGAGCAACGCAGTCTCATGAAACGGATTTTGAAAAATCTTAATTTAGACCCGAAAAAGTGGAGTGAACGCTCAATCTTGGGAACCATTTCCAATGCCAAAAACGACTTGATTGATGACAAGGCATTTGAAGCCCAGGCAGGCGACCTATACACGCAGATTGTTGCTAAATGCTACACGGCTTATCAAAAGGAACTAAGACAGTCAGAGGCCGTTGACTTTGATGACTTGATCATGTTGACGCTCCGCCTTTTTGACCAAAATCCAGAGGTCCTGACCTATTACCAGCAGAAATTCCAGTATATCCATGTCGATGAGTATCAGGATACCAACCATGCCCAGTACCAATTGGTCAAGCTCCTGGCATCACGTTTCAAGAATATCTGCGTGGTCGGAGATGCGGACCAGTCTATCTATGGTTGGCGTGGTGCGGATATGCAAAATATCCTGGACTTTGAAAAGGATTATCCAGAAAGCAAGGTTGTCCTTTTGGAGGAAAACTACCGCTCCACCAAGAATATCTTGCAGGCTGCCAATGAGGTCATCGAAAACAACCGCAATCGCCGTCCCAAAAAACTTTGGACCCAGAATGCCCAAGGGGATTTGATTACCTACTATCGTGCCATAGATGAGAATGACGAGGCGATTTTTGTCGCAGGGCAGATTGACCAGTTGCACCGAGAAGGCAAGCCTTATAAGGATTTTGCAGTTCTCTATCGGACCAATGCTCAATCCCGTACCATTGAAGAAGCCCTGCTCAAATCTAATATCCCTTATACCATGGTTGGGGGCACCAAGTTCTACAGCCGTAAGGAAATCCGAGATGTGATTTCTTATTTGAATATCATCGCAAATCCATCGGACAATATCTCCTATGAACGCATTATCAATGAGCCAAAACGTGGCGTTGGACCTGGGACGGTTGACAAACTCCGTGATTTTGCGACCAGCCACAGCATGTCCTTGCTAGAAGCTTCTCAGGATATTATGTTGTCGTCGATTAAAGGGAAGGCAGCACAGGCAGTCTTTGACCTAGCCAATCTCCTCTATAATCTTCGCAATCAATTAGACAACTTGACGGTTACACAAGTAGTCGAGGCAGTATTGAACCAAACAGGCTACATCGATGCCCTTGCAGCACAAAATACGCTGGAAGCTAATGCTCGCATTGAAAACATCCAGGAATTCCTTTCTGTTACCAAAAACTTTGATGAAAAGGATGCTGAGGAAGAAGAGACAGGTCTGGATCGGTTGACACGCTTCCTGCTTGATTTAGCACTGATTGCTGATACAGATGATGGCGATACAGAATCTTCAGAAGTGACTCTCATGACTCTCCATGCGGCCAAGGGGCTGGAATTTCCAGTCGTATTCCTGATTGGTATGGAGGAAAATGTCTTCCCACTCAGTCGTGCAGCAGAAGAAGAGGACGAATTGGAAGAAGAACGTCGTTTGGCTTACGTAGGCATCACCCGTGCTGAGCAGACTCTCTACCTGACCAATGCCAATTCTCGACTCCTTTTCGGTCGCACCAACTACAACCAACCAAGCCGCTTTATCCGAGAAATTTCCAGTGATCTGCTTGACTACCAAGGGCTCGCTCGTCCAGCTAATACTAGCTTCAAGGCTTCTTATGTCAATGGCAGAGCGACACAGTTTGGACAAGGCATGAGCTTGCAACAAGCCCTACAAAGCCGAAAAGCAGCTGTACAACCATCTGCCAAGCTCGGAGGCAGTATGCCTTTCGCATCAAGTAACAAATCGTCTGGCTCAGGCACCAACTGGTCAGTTGGTGACATCGCAGTCCACAAGAAATGGGGCCGCGGAACAGTCCTTGAAGTATCAGGCTCAGGCAGCAATCAAGAACTCAAAATCAATTTCCCAGAAATGGGACTTAAGAAAGTCTTGGCAAGCTTAGCACCGATTAGTAAGGAAGAGTAGGGATGAATCTTCAGGTACAATTTTTTCAAAATGATGTTATAAAAGCCATCAAGGGAGGAGTATATCAAATTTCACTTCAGAAAGTTGGTGGTGAACGGCGTGTCTTGTATATCGGTGAATCATTTTCTATGCTGATAAGATGTGCACAACATTTATATCAGTTAAGAAAATACCCAGAGTATTTAGGGATGACCACTGAAATCCTTCGTGATCAAAACCTTATCTTAATGTTTGAAATTCTAGAGCTTGAAGAAGCGATGGGAGTCAGAAGAAATAAAGAAAAGGAATACATTAAGAAGTGTACACCCTTGTTACAGAGTGGACTTAGTGATCGTATGCTATCCATTCCTAGGAAAAAAGAAGCGGTGGCTAATTTTCTGGAAATATAGATAGTGCTTAAAATACAATGCATTAAATGTGTTGTATTTTTTTATTTATAGTCTTCGAAAATCAAAATTATCCGTTGTCAACTTGCCTTGATGAACTCCAGTTCTATCTTCGGCTTCGTTTCCTAGGCTACTTTTGATTTTCATTGAGTATCATTTGTTACTTGGTGATACGTCTGTAGATTTGTAATTTTTTTCAAAAGAGTCACATTAACCGATAAACTTGTGGTAAAATATTATGGAAAAGGAGATATTGTGAAAAGATTTAGACAATTATTTGGACTAGGACTTCTTATAAGTACTGTGTTCCTATTCCTGTACGGGATAGGTGATTTGGAAAAGACTGAAGAACGACGCATACAGAGTAAAAATCTTGAACAAATGTTTCAAAAAAACTCAGATGCCTATGCTTGGATTCGGGTGGAAGGAACGAAAATTAACTACCCTGTTCTGCAACATCCGACAGATGACACCTACTATTTAACCCATGATGCAGAAGGAAATGAGACTCAGTATGGTGCTATTTTTACTGAAAAGGTAAATCAGACTAGTTTTGAGGATCCTGTGACGATTATCTATGGACATGCCATGCGTGATGATTCCATGTTTGGTAGCCTAGACTATTTAGCGGAGCTTTCTACATTTGAATCAATCCAGACAGTAACTATTACCAAAGACGGGAAAGACTTTCTGTACCAGATTGTTGCAGCATATTCCTTTACTGATGATCACCTGTATCACACCTTTGGACTAGGCGATACGAAGCAGGTGGAGTCATATGTCTCTCTGTTAGAAGCCAGGGCAAATGAATATGGTGGATTCTATCGCTCGTTTGACTTTGATGTTACTCGGGATAAGTTATTGATTTTATCTACTTGTGACGTGGCAGGAAATGAGAGACGGTTTGTAGTTCATGCCGTCAGAAAAGGAGGAAGCTAACATGGTTCTTTTTAAAGAGAATAGAAAATTTTTTGAGTTTGCGATTGGATATATTTTTGTGGGTATAGGGCAAAAATTGATGGGAGTCGGTCTATTGAAAACCTGGTCTGAAAATGCTCCGGTCCTTTTGTGGCTAGGGCTGGTAGGACTTTCCTTGTTTGGGATTGGATTATTTTTTATTGGAAAATTAGCCATTTGGTTTCTAAGGGAGTTCAATCAGGAGCAACGAGTAGCGAAAGTTGTTGGTCTAGCATTAGCAGTTAGCATGATTGGAGGCTTGCTGCTTGGAGGATTAGGGCAGCTAATCTATGATTACAGTTCATTTGGCTATCAAGAAGTAAAAAATGCCATCTGGCTAGTGACGAGCCTATTTCAGACATTTATCAAAGTAACGGTCATCTTTAACCTTTACTGCTTTTATAAAGATAGTAATTTTTCTTGGAAGAAGGAGAACTTCCGAAGAATAATTGCCATTGTCTTACTGGGAATTCTTATAGCAGTCAACATAGGATTGATATGGTCTGCCATATCAGACATCTTGTTGGGACTTACAGATATGATTGTTATTTTAGGGACAGTGTATTATTTACTTGAAAAATAATTAGGATGATATATATGAAAAAGAGAAGAAAAATTGTTAGTTGGCTGATGCTTTCGACTATTTTATTGGCCAATAGTCCCCTGGTCTATGCGCAGGAAATTCAAGAAATTGTTGAAACTTCGCAAAGTCAGGCTTATTATGAAGAAGCAGTGGAGGAAGCGCGTGAGACGACTGTCGGAGGTGATAATGCAAATACAACCAATGCATCAAACTCCGACCAGACGACCGCAGCAAGTGCCACTGATGGCGGAGATGCCATTCAGCAGCCTAAAATCACTGAAGAAGGGCAAAATGCAGAAGAGTCAGCTTTACGGGCGCAGTATGGAGAACCAGTTCTCGAAAGTGGTCAAGAACAACTTTACAAGGTAGACGAGACACGCTTTGTGACCTATATCGGTAGCCAGGCTAAGACCTATATTGACCACGAGGGGCGGGAAGTTCCGATTGACCTTGATCTGTATTCCTATCATGCAGATGGCACGCATTATTATCTACCGAAAGAATCTCCTGTTGATGTAGTGCTTCCCGCTAAGGTGACCGAGACTACGCCGATTGATGTTATCAGTCAGGAAGATAAAATATCGCTCTATCCTTTGGATAAAACCTACGAGCATGCGACTGTAGAGGACAATGCTATCCTTTATAATAACGTTGACGGTGCGACAGATGTCCAATACACAGTACAGTCAAACGGCGTTAAAGAAGAAATCGTTCTGAGTAAATGGGAAGAAAAGAACCGTTTTACTTACGTTTTAGAGGCAGGAAATTATGATGTAAGTCTTGAAACCAATCAAATCTTGGTTCGCCAAAAAGGTAAAAAAGAAATACTTTTTGTCTTAAATGCTCCTCTTATGGTGGATGCTGCAGGAGAAACCAGTCAAGATATAAAATTGGAACTGGCTGAAAAAGATGGACACTACCATATTACTGTCGTCGCAGGGAAAGAATGGTTGGCAGATAAAGCACGTCAATATCCTGTTCGTATCGACCCAACCATTACTGTCCCACGAGAAAATATACTAGATTCTGTAACGAGTTCGGTTCACGGTCAATATCAGGGATATGCTTATGGTTATATTGGATATATGACGGTCGAATCCATAGGAATGAAAAGATTCGCAGACGTTAAGGACATCGGTCGGAGTCGTATGTATTTTAAGGTCAACTATGACTTTAAGCAGAATATTCCTTCAGAAGCTAAAATTGATAGCGCAACACTCAATCTCTATGAGTACACTGCTCCTGGAAATCAAGGAACACAGTTTGCTGCCTATCGTTTAACAGAAGATTTTAATATCAACACGGTGACTTGGAATTCATCCGTCAATCTAGGTCGAGAAATTGCAGGTGAAAATGCCATTTCCGAGAAAAAGGTTGGGATGCACAACTTTGATATTCGTGATGCGGTCAACGGCTGGGTGCAAGGAATCTATCCAAACTATGGTTTAGTTGTCGCTGCAACAGATGAGGGAGCAGATGGCGGCGCCTTTTATACGACTGAAGCCACAGCCTCCAATGCTGGTCAAATTGGCTTTACTCCTGAAAAAGCGCCAAGTATTACGATTAATTGGTCCGTCCCAGATCCAGTAGATATCAATTATGCTATCGGTGATACGACTATCAATCTCCGGACAATGGTGAAGACAGATAAGTCTGGTAAACTCCAATTCCAAGGAGTTTTTGCGGATGGTCTGACTAGCCCTGCTGCACAGGTTGGCTACCAGCTCAGTGACCCTGCTAAGAATTATACTGGTCAGAGTACAGCCAGCTTTTCATACAAATACCCTGACACGGCTTCCTTTATTTCAGCATTTGAAAAAGGAACGACACAATACAAAGATAAATTGTCTAACTGGCAAACGCTCGTGCCGTTTACAGAGCCGGAATTAAATACGCTCTACACTATCGATGCGGAAAGCCAGAAAGATGGTCAAATGAGTGGGAAGAAGAGTAGTGACTCTTTCATCATTTACAAGGTAACTCAATATGATACTCTTCCTAAGATAGCCAGCTACTATGGCGTACCGCTAAAACAGATTGCCTTTGACAACCGGATTCAAGATATGCTTCTGGTTAAAAACAACACTCTCTTTATCCGCAATCCAAGTAAAAATGCGAACAAGCCTTATAACCCACCTGCTCTGACTGATAAGGTCAAAGCAGACGTGGATATGCTGTTGATGGGGCGTGGTTTACACTGTGAATTTGGTTTTGAACCGATAAATCTTAATACAGGTAATTTCTACTTAGAACGAACAGATGTATCTATCTCAGACCTAGGTGGAGACTTTGCGATTGTCCGCAATTATAACTCCAAAGCAGCAGGTATCAATAGTCTATTTGGTCGAGGATGGTCTTTTGCCTTCAACGAACAACTTTCACTTGATGACGAGGGCAATATTAACTATATCCGTACAGATGGTTCTATTTTGACCTTTATCAAAGAAGGTGATATCTATAAGGCGCCAGAGGGCTATGATCTAACCTTGACGGTAAAGGAAATAGAGACTAAAAAAGCTGATTTTGGGAATGGCGAAGAGGATTACGCTGTCAAGGAATACCACATTACCGATAGCAATCAGCAGGAAAAATTCTTCAATTTCCATGGGCTCTTGACCAGTCAGACAGATGAAAAAGGGAATAAAACTAGCCTTTCCTATAACGAACAGGCTCAACTGACTAAGATTACATCACCGACAGGTCTTGTATATGGTGTGACCCAAAATGATTCAGGCTATATCGGAGCGATCCAGTTACCGAACGGTTCGACATTAGCTTATGACTATGATGAAGCAGGAAATCTTATTTCTTACACGGACGCAGCAGGAGCTAAGACACGTTACGACTATGACGAACAAGGGCGGATGATAGCTTGGTATGATGCCAATGGGACCAAGATTATCGAGAATGTCTATGATGAACAGCATCGTGTCATCCAGCAGACCGACGGAACAGGAGCAGTCTCCACTCTTTCCTATAGTGATGGACAGACAGTAACGACAGATGCTAATGGTCAAGTGACGACTTATACCTATGACAAACATTATCGTACAACAGCCATTACTTATCCTGATGGAAGCAGTATTCGTAAGGCTTATGACGATAATAACCGCTTAGTGAGTGAGACCAATGAATTGGGTCAAACGACTAGCTACACTCACGATAGTCAGGGAAATATTCTCACGGAAACTCGTTTTGACGGAGCGGTCAAAACATCTACTTATGACCAAAACAACCATCTCCTTTCTGTAACAGATTTTGCAGGACAGACTACTAGCCATACTTATGATGCGAAAGGAAACCTTCTTTCTACAAGTTTGGCAGATGGTACTAGCATTACCCACACAGTTGATGAGCAAGGACGCATTCTTTCAACCACCGATGCTCTAGGAAACACAGTCCAGTTATCCTATGATGGGGCTAATTTGGTCAAAGTGACCAATGCAGCTGGTGGAGTGACCACTCTTACCTATAACGCTCATAATCAAGTCACCTCCATCACCAACCCTCGTGGTGGTGTGACAACGATGACCTACGATGCTGAAGGTCGTAAACTAAGTGAAAAAGATGCGGATGGTGTCGGTACAAGTCAGACATTTGACCCAGCAGGGCAAGTGATTGCAGTGACCGAAGGAAATGGGAATACTAGCAGTTTTACTTACGATGCCTTTGGACGCAAGATTGCGGCAAGTAATGGTGAAGGTGGTCAGTATAGCTACGAGTATGATGGTGTTGGGAACCTCCTTCGTTTGACAGATGCCGAAGGTCGTACGACGAGCTATAGTTATGATAGCAGAGGTCGTCTCCTGACAGAGACGGATGCTGCCGGACAAACGGTGCATTACAAACGTGACGCAATCGGTCGTGTCCTGGAACGGACCAATGAAGCTGGTCAGACAACATCATATACCTATGATGAGACAGTCAACCAAATCGCAAGCATTACAGATGCTTTAGGGCAGGTGACCAGCTATAGCTATGACAAGGCAGGGAATGTGACTCAAGTCACCTACCCAATTGGTACGAGTACGACCAGCACTTACGATGCTTTAGGTCGTCGTCTCAGCTACCAAGACCAAGCAGGCCGCACGGTTAGCTATACCTACGATGCGCTAGGAAATAAACTGACCGAAAGCCTGGATGAACGTACGACCAGCTATAGCTACGATGCACTTGGCAATGTGACCAAGGTCATCTATCCAGATAAGACGAGCGTTTCCTACCGATATGATAGCATGGGAAATGTTCTCGAACAGACAGATGCCAAGGGCATATCCACTCAGTATGACTATACTGCCGCTGGTCGTTTGAGCAGTACGACAAATGCTCTTGGTCAAATAACCACGATGACCTATGATGCGAACGGAAATCAAATCAGCTTGACCGATGCGGCAGGAAATACTGCCAGCACACGCTATACAGGGCAAAACCAAGTTGGTCAAGTCACCGATGCACTTGGTCATACAACTCACTTTAGCTACAACCAAATGGAGCAACTTCGTGAGGAAATTGATGCTCTAGGTGGAAAAACAAGCTATCAGTATAATGAACTTGGCTACCTGACCCAAGTGACCAATCCAAATGGTCATGCAACTCAGTTGAGCTATACCCCAACGGCTCAGGTTAAAGAAGTTATCCAGGCAGATGGTAGTAGTATTGTCAATGAATACGATGCTCTTGATCGCCTCATTAAGCAGACGCAGTCTAGCGGTCTCATTACTGAGTATAGCTATGATGCTGCCAATCGTCTGATAGCTGCGAAGGATAATCAATCTCTAAATGAAAGTTACACCTATGACGCAGCAGGCAATCGCCTGACGACAACCAACAGCCTTGGTCAGACCACAAGCATGACCTATGACAGCTACAATCAGTTGACCAAGGTCACTTATGCAGATGGAAGTAGTGAAAGCTACACCTATGATTTATCAGGTAATCTAGCGACTAAGACGGATGTAGAAGGACATGAGACTAGCTACCATTATGATGAAAATGGAAATTTACAGAAGAAGGTAGACCATCTTGGACGTGAAACCTGCTACAGTTATGACCAACTCAACCGTGTCGTGACAGAAACGGACCCTGAGGGGCATGAGACCAACTACGAGTACGATGTGCTGGGGAATGTCGCAAGTGTCACAGATGCCAACGGACACCAATCTACCTACGGATATGATGCTAATGAACGCCTGGTTCTATACAAAGATCCAAAGGGACAGGAAACCGTCCTGAAATACGACCCACTCGGTCGTTTACTGGAGACAGTGGCTCCTACAGGTGCCAGCCAGACCTACACCTACGACGCAGTGGGCAATCGTCTGTCTGAAACAACAGGCGAGGGAAATACCACTAGCTATACCTATGACAGTCTCAACCGTCTGCTTAGCCTAACCAAGCCAACTGGCGGTAAGACAAGCTATACCTATGACCAAACTGGTAGTCTCTCGACAGAGACAGACCCGAGTGGGGATGTGACAAGCTATGTCAATGACCTCTACGGTCGTGCGACTAGTCGAACTCTTCCAAATCAGGCGACTTTCAACTATAGTTATGATGCTCTTGGTCGTCTGGAGAAACAGACAGCGCCACAAGGCTTGTCCAAGACCTATACTTACGATGTAGCTGGTAATCTTATCAAGGAAGTAGACCAGTCGGATCGAGCGACTAGCTACACCTACGATGTTGCCGGTCGTCTCTTGGTGGAGAAGAATGCTCTGGATCTAGAAAAGACCTACGTCTACGATGAGATGGGCAATCTGACCAGCATCACCAGTCCGAGCGGTGCTAAGACCAGTCTGTTCTATACGAAGCTGGATCAGCTTAAAACGATCACCAGTCCGACAGGCCGTGAGACGGAGCTGAGCTATGATCCTGTGGGGCAAGTGACCAAGCGAGTCATCAATGGTAAGAGAGAGACAACCTATGCCTATGACCCGAATGGTAATCTCCTAGAGGAAGTCAATCCACTTGGTCAGGTGACCAAGCGGACCTACGACGCAGGCAATCGTCTGACAGCCGAGACCAATACCGCAGGTCAGACCAGCCTCTATAGCTATGACAAGGATAACCGCCTAACCAAGGTATCCAGTCCTACAGGCGCAAGTAGTAGCCTCACCTATGATAGCAATGGCAATCTAACCAGTGTTCTCTCAGGAAGCAAGCGCCTTTCTAGCTACACCTACGACCAAGAAGACCAACTGCTGACCGCAACCAAGGGAAGTGGAGATGAAGCATCAACCAGCAGCTACACCTATGATAGTGTGGACAATCTCACCTCCATCACCAATGGCAATGGTCAGGTGACGAAGTATAGCTATGACCAGCTAGGAAATGTCATCGAAAAGATGAATGCGCTGGGAGACAGCGAGACCTACACCTACGATGTCAACAACCAACTAGCCAAGATTACCAAGGCTGATGGTCAAACCATTAGCTATGACTACAACAAGCTGGACCAACTGCTGACCAAGAAGACTTCTACCGAGTCAGAAGGGCAGGTCCTCTACAGCTATGATGCGGATGGTCGTAGAGTGGCGATGAGTGACTTGACGGGTCAGACCCGCTACGCTTATAATGAAGAGGGTGAATTGACCGGTGTTCGTCAGGGTGATGGCAGTCTGATTACCTACACCTACGACGACTATGGCAATATCACCAAGATGGTCTATCCAGATGGTAGCGAGGTAGCCTATAGCTATGACGAGCTCGACCGCCTGACCAAGGTGACCGACCGTGACGGCAAGGCGACCACCTACGCCTATGATAAGGCTGGTGACATGACCAAGATTGAGCGTGGAGACGGCACGACAAGTGCTCTGACCTACGACGCAGCCCATCGTGTGACAGAGATTGTTCATCGTGACAAGAAAGGTAAGCTGATTTCCAGCTATGCCTACGAGTACGACGATGGCAACTACATCGCCAAGGAAACCATCACGCAAGATGGGGAAACTCTGGTCCAAACTTACACCTACGACAGTCTAGGGCAAATCGTCCAGATGACCGTTTCAAGTAAGGATGGCAAGGAACTAAGTCAGTTTAGCTACACCTACGACCATGCAGGAAACAAGCTGACCAGCACGGAGACGGTGGACGGTAAGGAAAGCAAGACAGAGTTTAGCTATGACGCCGAGAACCGCCTGCTTGAAATGAAGTCTGGCGACAAGACCATCACCTACACCTATGATAAGAATGGCAACCGCACATCATCTGGTGCTGGTGATGCCAAGCTGGACTATATCTATGACACGGAAAATCGTCTCTTGGCGGTCAAGGATAAGGAAGGTCTGCTTTTCGCTGCCCTCTATGATGGGGATGATAACCGTGTCTTCACTGCCAGCAGGACCCAAGCGACCAACACCTACCAGCTCTTCAAGCGCAAGCCAGCGGATAAGAAGCGCAAGTCTCCGTATACTGCACCAGATGGCGAAGCCAACAGTCTCTTCTGGTATGGCTTCACGCAGAATGTCGTCCAGTTCTTCTCGAGCTTCACGACTAGCGAGGGCTATGACTGGATCGAGACTTTCGATACCGTCTCAACTGCCTATCATCAGAAGGTAGCCAAGGACCGAGCAACGGAAGAAGGGCTTGTGGTCAATCCGCCGAGCGAGGACAATCTACCGGGTGAAGACGAGGTGCTCTACAGGAGTCAGGTGCAGGATGTCCTCATCCCTTACACGACCAAGGAAGACACCTACAACTATTACGAGACCCGAAACTATGTCAACGATGTTAATCAGCACCACACCCAAGTCCTGCAAACCTATGACGACCAGCTCCAGAAACCGGAGACCTATGTCTATGGCAATGGCAGAGCTACCTATACTAACGAGAGCACTGGCGACAGCTATCACTACCTGACCAGCCAGTCTGGCTCTGTGACAGGTCTGACTCAGAATGGACAGGCAGTCGCAAGTTCAAGCTATGCCCTTTACGGAGCAACCAAGCAGACTACAGATACCACAGGCAACCCATTTGCCTACAAAGGCGAAGCACGGGATGTGACAGGTCTGGACTACCTCCGTGCACGATACTACGATAGCCAAGCAGGCACCTTCCTGACGGCTGACAGCTATCCAGGTAGCCAAACAGACCCGCTCAGTCAAAACCTCTATGCCTATGTGCAGAACAACCCAGCCAACTACACCGACCCGAGTGGGCATATCCGCTCACCGCATGCCATGTTGGATGACCGATTTGGTGGCAAGGTCTATGATAGTCCAAGACCACTGATTAACACAGATGATGGCACGCTTTACGCACCGAGCACACCTCAACACAAAGCCCATCAAATCCGTCAGAAACAAACAGGAAACTACTCATACGTCTATACACCGAAGGTGTACAGCAATACCCCAATCATCAAACCAACCAGTTATGAGCAGGCGCAGGCACAACGTGACCGAGCAAGAGAGCAAGTACGCGTCGAACAACGTCGCCAGCAAAACATCAGAAATGAGTATAGCAGGGCTACAGGTTCCAAAGGGAAGGCTAAGTTGAGGGAGGTCCAGAATCTCATTAAGAACTGGGGCAAGGCGCTGGAGGAAACTCTTAAACACGTATGTAATCCTCAGACTACGAAAGGTAAGGACTCAGGTACCCGAAACAAGCCAAATATCAGCGTTGCGGATTTCCGCAAGATTGAAGAAGCCAATAAGTATGGATTGACAGTGGCTCAAAAAGAGCGCATTGATAAAATGACACTGGATCAGTATCTTCAATCTCCGCAAATGACAGCGGAAGAAATACTATATGCTCGTCAGGTTAAATTTGCTTCCTATACAGAAGCAAGAAAAGACGTATTCCCAACGTTTGTTGCAGAGTTAAGCGGATGGAATAACATTCAGCGTCTGAAAGATGGGGTTGATCCGACAACAGGTGAACAAGCGAATCGCTGGTTTGCAGCAGGAGAACTCTCTCTGGATTTAGCAAGTAATCTACTACCAGTTTTGAAAGCTGGAAAAATTACCAAATTAGGTAAGATTCTAGATGCAACTGATGATATAGTTGATACGTTTGATTATGTTAGTGATGTTGCAAAAACTACAGATAAGTTGGATGATGTTGAGGATGTTGGTGATGTTGCTAAAACACTCACGGCAGACGATATCATTTTTAGTGATAAATTTTCGAAGAGTAATTATTCTAGTCAAGTTTTAGACAGAGGCTGGAATAATCAAAAAATCGCAGACACTATTAATAATCCCGTTAAAACGACCTCTGGATATAACAAATATACTAATAGTAGTGTAACTAACTATTATATTGATGAAATACATTATGTTGCAGTCGACGATAGCACAAAGAAGGTTATTCAAATTTCGGACTTAAATAATCCTAACTGGAAAGGACCTAGATAATGATTGAAAAACCAAAAGGTAGAATCAATGAGATTGTATATTTCCATACAACTGATAGTGAATCCCAAAATAGAATCTATCCGAATCTTATACAATTATTTATATTGTTAGATGAGATTTTAAAAGCGGATGAGACGACTTCTTCGCTTCATGTTACACCATTTTATGTAAATGACATGTTAAATTTTCAAGAGGAATTTGATATTGCACATCTTTATATAGAGACCAAAGAAAATGTAACATTAATTGAAAAAGAAGAGTTTGCAAAAAAAAACATGTTTTGGCTGACACCCGAATCTGATTATAAAATACTAGATAAATACATTAATTTAGATGATATGAAACAGATGTATTTTTTGGTAGAAAAAGCAGATATTTTGGATTTTAAAAAAAGTATTCATGCTTATATGTCCTTTTTAATGCAAAGAGGTATACCACAAATGATGGCGTGGCTATACGATATGTACGACTTTGATAAGGAATCAATACCCTATGGCTATTTTTGTTTTGAAGTATTATCACATTAGTAGATGGAGTATTCAGTTATAGGAGAGGACTGTGGCTATACGAAATCATCTAGACTTTTCTAGGTGATTTCTTTTTGGTGTGGTAGAATAAATGTGTAGACCTTTGAGAACGGAATATCAGATGGAAACTGTCTAGATAGCTCTGCTATTTTCTAAAAAAATAAAAGACCTAATCTCTAAGCGAGCTTCCACAGAATGTACAGGATGCCTATAAGGGCTATGATGGGGTTAGCTGGCAAGGGAATTATAAAGGGCAAACCCCAAAAACGGCAGCAGGGAAGAAGTTTGATAATCTTCAGTCATATCTACCTAAAGTTGATTCTTCTGGTAATAAGATATCTTATAAGGAATATGATGTAAATAATTATATCGCAGATGTAGGTAAACGTGACAACCAGAGGTTTGTTAGAGGTAGCGATGGCAGTGTATATTATACGTGGAATCATTATGATAGTTTTGTAAAGGTGGAGTAATATGGATACGTTAAAAATAATTAGTAAAAATGAGCAAGATGAACTCATTTCCACTATTCCAAAAGAGGCAAAAATAGTCTATTTAGATGGAAAAGTATTACAAGAAAAAGAAAATTCAATCAATTGTATTTGTGAAGCTTTCTTAATTGATAGAAATATCAGTAATTGGGACGCTCTTAATGATGTTTTAGGCGATTCTGATTGCATAACTAATGATGTGATTTATGTATTTTTGAACAATTATCAATTGATGTTCTCTGATAGTCCAGAATTTAGAAATATTGTATTGTCTATTCTTTCAAATAACGTCGAATGGTGGTCAGGAGATGTTGAAAAATATGTTGTTGATGGTAAGAAGAAATTATTTAATGTCTATTTAGTTGATTGACTTACTTTCTTTCTTGGAGTTTGTGACTATGATTATATGTCCTTTTTAATGCAAATAGGTATACCACAAATAATGGAGTGGTTATACGAAATCATCTAGACTTTTCTAGGTGATTTCTTTTTGGTATGGTAGAATAAATGTGTAGATCTTTGAGAACAGAATATCAGATGGAACCTGTCTAGATAGCTCTGCTATTTTTCAAAAAAAGCACAACCTCTACACTTATTTGCAGAACAATCCAGCCAACTACACCGAGTCTGAGCTCCATGTATACACACGTATGTAAGACAGCCAAACGATGGGTTGATTCAGGTGTCAAATTCCTTAAAAATGTGGATTGGAAGAAGGTCGGAGTTACCGTTGGTGCTATTGGAGTTGGTATTGCACTTACGGTAGCGACGGGAGGTCTCGGAGCACCAGCCGCTATGGCCATCGGTGGAGCGGCTACAGGCGCTATCATTTCAGGCTACGATGGCTATACTTCTGGTAAGCGTGGCTGGGAATTAGTAGGCGCTATTGGTCAGGGAGTTGGAGTTGGTGCCCTGACAGGATTTGTCGGTGGACATCTAATGGGCGCTGGAGCTGGCATCGCAACAAGTGCAACGCAAAATATCCGCAATCAAGCAGTTCGCCATGTTGTGAAAGCTGGTATTGAAGCAGGCGTTGAGACTGCGGTTGATACAGGTCTTGACTTAGCGACAGGTAACGCCGTTACAGGTCAAACTGTAGCCATGAATTTTGGTTATAACCTCATCTTAGAGAGGGAAAGAAAATGACTAATTATGAGAAAGCAAAATTATTGATACTTGAGAATATAGATATGATGGATTATTTTGGTAATTGTCCTAATTATATTATAGATTTAGCAGAAGAAACGTTAGGGATAAAATATCCAAGGGATTATCGTGATTTTGTTTATAATTTTGGAGCTGGTAATTTTGGAACTTCGGAAATTTATGGTGTTTTTAGAGAGGATTTTTTAAACTCGGGTGTACCTGATTCAGTTTGGCTAACACTTTTAGAAAGAAAAGAGACGAAGCTTCCTGAGTACTTAGTAATAATTTATGCATTAGGGAATGGAGAACTATTTTGCTTCGATTACAGCAAGTTGAATTCTAATGGTGAACCCACAATTGTATCGTTTACCTCTAATAGTAACGACTATGATGTAGTATATGATAGTTTTGGCGATTTTCTTTTAGATGTTGTTACTAGGGAATTAGCGATGTGATGATAAGGTTGTAAATATGAGTATAACAGATTTAGATCAAATTGACGGGGCAGGTTTGGATAAGGGAAATGTGAACCGATTAAATTTAATAACTTAGATATGACGCAGACTGTTAAGAATCATGCTTACGATATTGCAACTAAAGGTAAATATAATCGACCTTATATTGATTCAAATGGAACTGGTCTGTTGATTCAGGAGATTATTAATAGTGGGATTCCTACAAAAGATAAGTATTTACCAAATGGTTGGCGGTGGGATGTACCAGGGTCATTTAATGGAAGAAGTGAAGGAATTTTTGAATTAGTTATTGATTTAGATCAAAATAGAATTACTCATTTCAATTTTACGAGGTAATTATAATGTTTAAATTTATTGCTACAAATGAATTAGATGGACAGAGATTGATATATAGAAAGTCAGAGTACAGTATAGATACAATCCCTGTAAGGAATTCGGATATATGTATATTAATCGATTACTTACAGATTGGTTTCGACTCTGTCAGTAACGCTTGTACTCAGATATTTGGTTTTTTTCCTCAGTTCCAGTTTAGTGAAAGAAGAGAATTTTCCATACCTAATGCTCAAAAAGGAGTTTTGTTACTGAATTCAGAAAAGTACGGACTGGAAGCGGGAGATAGTCTCTGTTTGAAGCAGACGGGAGACTGGATATCAGTCTATTCGGATAAAACAAAATATATCTATTTTGGTAAACCCCAATTATCTTTTAATGTATCATATATAAAATTTTTCCCATGTTGTATTGCAGCTATTAATGACGCAGGAGAATTAGAAGGTTTATGGATGTTAATTGACATTGAGGAGTAGTAATCCGTACTTCCACATTGTGGAGAAAGTTAAAGCGGCTAAGATAATATATCAAAAAAGTTCACGAAATCATCTAGACTTTTCTAGGTGATTTCTTTTTGGTGTGATAGAATAAATATGTAGCTCTTTGAGGACAGAATATCAGGTAGAAACTGTCTAGATAGCTCTGCTATTTTCGCAAAAGCTAAAAACTCTTAAACACGTATGTAATCCTCAGACTACGAAAGGTAAGGACTCAGGTACCCGAAACAAGCCAAATATCAGCGTTGCGGATGTCCACAAGATTGAAGAAGCCAATAAGTATGGATTGACAGTGATTGAAAAGGCGAAGATAGAATATTACGCCAGTAGAGTAAGGAGGATTCGAAGTGAGTGAAATAATAGAAATTTTAGAACTTTCAGATCTTGACGAGTATTTTATAAAGGTGAGAGTTAATGGATTAATATTAGATGCAATGATTAGTAGTGCACCCTATGTAATTGAGGTCGGAAAAAAATACAGAGGGAACTTTAGTTATACTAATTTTAATAATTATGAAACTGAACAATCAGAATCAAGCTGTAAACAACTTTTACATATGAAAAATTACAGTTACAAAGCTAACGGACTATTAGTTAGTGATGGTCATGCTGATGTGGGTATACATATAACAAGTGAAGTTTTAGAAGATACTCCCGACCTTATTGGTCAATATGTAGCGTTTGTAATTGATAGATTGGAATTAAGTTTTGATTAGGAAGAGCTTCGTAATTTCATTTATCATATGTTCAGTTT
The DNA here is from genome assembly GCF_044427045.1 of Streptococcus sp. 2022WUSS135. Classification (NCBI taxonomy): domain Bacteria; kingdom Bacillati; phylum Bacillota; class Bacilli; order Lactobacillales; family Streptococcaceae; genus Streptococcus; species Streptococcus sp. 2022WUSS135. Next base: position 39,508 of record NZ_JAOTGL010000006.1, on the reverse strand, counting down.
CTCAAAGACAAAAGATTGCAGTAAATTAAATAAACAGTTGAGGAGAAAATATACATTAATCAACCATAATGAGGTCATTATATATGAATAAAAAAATGATTTATGCTCTATCTATAGCAGTATTCGCAATCATACTATTGCCGCTCTTTTTAATGTTTTCAAAGCCTCGATATAGCAATGTTTTTGAAGAAATTTATCAAGACGAGTATCATCATGCTACAAATTCTTTTTTACATACGAATTCTACTTTAAATAAGCTTCCAGATATGGAAGAAAATAAATCAAGTGGTTTATTTTACGGTTATATTTCAGAACAGTATCGCTCAGAAGTTTTACCTTTAGGGGTTGAGAATATTTCATACAGCTTTAACTTCCCGGATGATAAATCAGAGGGGGGCGACATGTCCATAAACTTTCGTTTCATGCATAGCAATGGAGAAATTATAGACATATACTATGTGTATAAATATAATTCTGATAAATTGGTACAGTCTATAGAGATTATTAGCGAAAAAAGGTTAACAGAGTACAAGCAGATTATGGAGTATGTGCAAGAGAAAAAAATTAGTCTTTCTCCATACATTAGAAGAAGCGAAGAATTGTTACGGAATAAGATTATTCCTGACTGGCTTCGAGTCTATCCTAGTCGTTTCTCTAAGAATAATTGGGGAAATATAGAGATTGTTGCTGAAAATATATCGGATTAGTAGAATTTAAACTTTTGCTAATATTTCAGTTTCTGACTAGCAGGAATATACTATATGTTAAATAATTCAGGAATTACTAGGGAGAAAGTATTTGATATATCCGTGGGTATTGATTATGTAAAAAAAGAGATATATAGCGCTGAAAAAGTTACTAATATGAATCAGTTAAAAGGCAAGAATTCTGTAGCTTATGATTTCATATTGAAATTAGAGGAGGGAGCGAAATGATAAAACGTACAATTAAAGCCTTAGTCCTTGTTCTAGGTGTCGTTGTAGTTTATCTAACCTATAGTTACCATCAATTACATAATCCAATAGATGAAATTATTTATTCAGAGATGACAAGTATAAAAGTTATTCCGATAAAATCGTATAATCAGCTTATAAAAAGTGATACCAGTTATGATTTTTCTGATAATACAGGATTTGTGACTCTACACTATAATTTGCGCGAGTTACTCAAACCAGAAGAAACAGTAACAGTGTATATGGACGATACAAAAGGTTTCATTTTCTCGTACCAGCATGACTTCAAAAATGGTAGGAAATTACAGATAAATTATATATATGATGGCGTTGAGAATGTCACACAGTCTATTGTTGCAATTGAGAATGACGGTAGCGAAAAAAAGACTCGAGAAGAGATATTAGACTTGTTGAGAGATGATGACCTTGATAGTACATGGCTTATTAGACAATCAACCTATGTCTGGGAGACATTGTTGCTGTCGGTCTGGTTTGAAAAAGGTAGCCACCGATATTCCTTTGATAACATAGGGAATATTCAGATTGTCAAATCAAATATCCTTGGGTGAGGAAACCCTAGTTTGTCGTTTTAGCTACGATACCATCGCTCTGTCAAATATCTCTATACTCATGTAACGATTTACCTTGAGTTCTTTGAAGTGTTGAAGAAATATCAGTAAGGCAGATAAAATTTTCCTATTTGTAAAAGGGGAACAATCTCTGAAATCATCTAGACTCTTCTAGGTGATTTCTTTTTGGTGTGGTAGAATAAATGTGTAAATCTTTGATAACAAAATATCAGGTGGAAACTGTAATGAATTTAATAAAAAATAAGAAGAACTACTTTCTGTGTGCTCTTGCAATCTTTCTAGTACTATTTATTACTATTACTTGCTCAAGAGTTTTTTCAAACAATGTGTATTATTTAGATGCTGAAGGGAGAATTGAATTAAATATTAAGGGAAACTATGATAATCTTGATGCATATATGACGTTTGAGATTGCTAGTGAGTCGAAAAATGGAAAGATACGACTATCAGGTAGAAATATTTTGGCAGATATAGACTCCCACATTATTTATAATATTGAAAAACAGCAAATTGAAAAATGGATAGATACAGATAACGACGGGGTATCAGAATTGACTATTTTACCAAATGATACTTCACAAAGTATATATATAGATTCAAAAGGACTTGTTATAAAGCTACCAAATCAATATCGTTTTTCAATAAATTCTCCTAAAGATTTTTCAATTGTAGTTGAGAATATATCAAATACTTCAGTATCGTTTTCTAAAAATGTAAAATATAACTAGTAGGTTAGGTTGTTGCGGACACCTACGATGCCTTCCTGTTTTACAATATACAATAATTATCTTACAGATTAAGTACTTATTAGCTTATGCTAAAGTATTGATGAGGGGCAGTCGGATTAGTTTTAACATTTGAAATGCTATCAATAATTTTATCGACTTGAAATCATCTAGACTTTTCTAGGTGATTTCTTTTTGATGTGGTAGAATAAATGTGTAAATCTTTGATAACAAAATATCAGGTGGAAACTGTCAAGTCGCTCATCAATTTATTCAAGATTTGAGCCAATGATGTGGGATGATGTGGAGATATATATGAATCATAAATTTTCAAAATATTTTTTTATAATTGTCACGAGCTCATTTCTGATTTTTAAAGTTTTTAATTACTATAGTCAAAAGACAAAATATAATTCCTTAGAGAGTGTATTCTTAGAGATGAACTATGCCGAGGTATATAGTGGGTCCTTGAAAGGCTTACCAGATTTGAGTACTGTTTTAGGAAGTTCGCAATCATTTAGAGAACCGGATCAAATAATTGGACTAGGGATAGACGGGGACTTATTTGATAATGAAAGTTTACAAGTAATTGTTGGTATAAATGAAACATTTATTGTTGAATACCGGCGATTAATATCAGAAAATGTTTACCTATACATTTGTTATAACTATAGAGAACGTAAACTAAAGGAGACTATTGAAATTTCCAATTCAGATGATTCATTGGCGTGGGCAGAATCAGGTTATTGGATAGATAAAAAAAGAGGTGAAACGGTCAATTTGCAAGAATATTTGGAGAGTACCTATTGGTTTTCTTCCTCCAAAGGCCTCCCTTCTTTGCAATTAACTGAAAAAGAAGAAGTATTAAATTATTTGAAAACGTATGGTATAGATGCTGCTTGGTTAAGGGAAAAATCATCCTACGTTTTGAATGATGTCGTTCTCAAGACTTGGTTTGAAAAGGGGACTCAACGCTATTCGTTTGACAATCTTGGGGATGTTAAAATTATAGAATCAAGTGTATTAAAATAAATTATAAACTTGTATATTATAGCTTATTGATCAATGAAAATGAGGAAATGGGTGTATCCAGGGCTGATGATACTCAATAAAAATCAAAAGTAGCCTAGGAAACGAAGCCGATGATAGAACTCTGTTGCTTTCTTATTTCAAGGCAACAGGCTAAAAAGCTCCACAGGAGCTTTTCACTCATCGAGGCAAGTTGACAACGGATAATTTTGATTTTTAAAGAGTATGAAATCTAAAAAACAGTATAATAGAGCCGAGGTCACAGAGCTATTTTTTTAGAAACTGTGGTATACTTTAGACATACTGCCTGACATCGCTTCAGTAATTTCTGCTTAGAAAGGACTTATCATCTTGCAATACAAACACTTACTCTTTGATCTTGACCATACTCTTCTTGATTTTAGTCGTGGAGAAGAAGTAGCCTTAACCCAGTTTTTGATAGCTATGGAGGTTGAAGATATTCAAGCCTTTAAAGAAGTCTATCGACCGCTCAACCAGGGCATGTGGAAGGATTTGGAAAAAGGGAACATTACAAAGAAAGAGCTGATCAATACCCGCTTTTCACGGACCTTTGCCCACTTTGGTCGGCAGGTTGATGGAAGGGAGATGGCTTTGCGCTATCAAGAATTTATTGGGCGGCAGGGACAAATTTTTACAGGTGCAGATAAGCTTTTGCAGGAATTGACACACCGAGGCTACCAGATTTATGCGGCGACCAACGGCGTGACCTATATACAGGAAAATCGCTTGCTTCACTCACCGATTCAATCGTATTTCAAAGAAGTATTTATTTCTGAGCAGATGGAGACGCAAAAGCCTGCGGCTGATTTTTATGAAAAAATAGCAGAGCAGATTTCAGGTTTTCAGTTTGATCAAGCCTTAATGATTGGAGACAGTTTGACAGCAGATATTCAAGGCGGCAATAATGCTGGCATGGATACTGTTTGGTACAATCCGACTCATATGATAAACAACAGTAAAGCAGTTCCAACCTATACCATTCATAGCTATCAAGAATTATTAGATTTGTTATAAGATATTTTAAGAAATTTATAAGGATTTTAGTATATAATTGTACAGAAAGAATATGTACCAAAATATAAGGAGGAAAAGGTGAAAAGATTATTGAGACGCATTCGTCCAACCAAGCCCCTAAAAGAACTCACTTGGATAGATTTGTTTATTATCACAACGATTTTATGTGGTAATGCTATTTATACCTCAACCATGCAATGGATAGCATCATTTTCTGCAACAGAAGTAGTGGAAACAGGAGTCCAATCCTTTACTGCAGCAGACAATTGGTGGGCTCTAGCCAATCAAGGAAAGCTATTCTTGTTTGCCCTGGTGTATTTATTGATTCGGAATTATGATTTCAAGCAGCTAAAAGTAAAATTAGAGTGGACAGTTTTGCTCTGGGGACCACTGATTTTCATCGGTGCTGGTCTGATTAGCGATTTGGCATTTACAGCTTTTTCATATATTCCAGGTCTGTCTGGTGGGTATAATTTTCTCGGATACTTGCCTTACTATGACTGGAATATCATGACAGTGCTCAACCGTTTCCTAGCGGTTGATTACAGTACAGTTATCTATTCCTTGTTTAATGGCTTCTATGAAGAGTTCTTTTTCTTAGGCTTATTGTTGAGTACAGATAAGAAAAAGCGTTCGCTGGTCTTACTCTTTTCAACAATTGTCCGTATATCTTTCCATACCTATCAAGGAATGGTATCTGCTCTTGTTATTGGTGTAGCCTTCGGTCTTTTCTATTACTACATGTATACAAGGAAAAATGATAATTTATTGCCATATTTCTTAGGACATGCTCTTGCGGATATGGTTGGTACAAGTTTCTTCTCATTGTTTATTGCAGGGTAAACAATGCAGAGAACGGACATTAAGCTAATCGAATAAAATTTCTTTCTCTCTACAGCTGACAAACGGATGATGATATGTAGTTTCTATCAACTCGGTATCATCACCCGTTTTATTGTGCTGATATACTTAATCTGTTCATACTCTTCGAAAATCAAAATTATCCGTTGTCAACTTGCCTTGATGAACTCCAGTTCTATCTTCGGCTTCGTTTCCTAGGTTACTTTTGATTTTCATTGAGTATTAGTCAAATTTCGATTGCTTTATCATATTTTTATTCTATATTTTTTGAATTAATGATTTATTTATGGTAAAATGTATTTTTATACATCAAAAAGGAGTATAGATATGAAACAAATAAAGAATCGTTTGAAAAAACATATGTTTTGGATTGGACTAATTTCGTTGGTATTGATGCTCGTTGATAATGTCCTGGTTTGTTATTTCAATATTGAATGTAGTCGTACTTTAAACCAAATCGAGCAGACTATTTGTATTATCCTCAGTATTCTTGTATTTTTAGGAGTGCTAAATAATAAACCGGATGTGAAGGTAGAAGACATCATAAAAAACGGTATGTCATCTAAAAATCAAAAATAATGTTTGGTAGGGACTATTGCTGAGGTATCTCAGCTGTACTTACAGTTCATACTCTTCGAAAATCAAAATCAGACGTTGTTGACTTGATTTGATGAACTTCAGTTCTATCTGCATCTGCGTCGCCTAGTCTGATTTTGATTTTCATTGAGTATCAGTATCTCTAGCTAATACTGATTTTTCAAAATACAGTCAGTATTTCCTCAAAAACTATTTGTATATAAATCACTTTACTTGTGAATACAGGTATTTAACATCATATATGTCCACCAGTCGAAAGGCCGGTGTTTCTTTTTATGACATGTATGTTATCATTTTTGCAATAGTGGTAAATGTGCATTCTTGTAAAGAAAACAAATCTAGAGAAGTTCAACGTGCATTAAAATATTAATGGTTAAAATCATAAGCCACCATTAGACGGGGTCTTATGATTGTGCTACAATAGACATAATTATAAGAGAACGGAGTGATAATAATGAAACGTACTATTCTGTTATGCTTGCCGGCTATGTTTTTACTAGCAGCATGTCATCAAAAGACGGAACAGACCAATACTACAAAAAATTCGTCAATGGTTGTTTCGACTACTTCAAGTCAGTCTGCTTCAACATCTTCGGAGCAGTCAACAAGCAGCTCTACATCAGCGGAAACGAATCAAGAAGTAACAAACACAAAGACTCAGGTAAATTTTAACGGTTCCTATTATAGTGTACAAGGAAAATATGGCGAAGTGATTATCGCCAATAAGAAGCATCCGCTTGCAGCTGATTATGCACCGGGCGAAAATCCTGAAGCCTTAGCAGCTTTTCAACGTTTAATAGCAGATATGCAGGCGCTAGGATTTGGTATCTCCAATAACTACAGTGGATTTCGTTCCTATGAAACTCAGGCAAACCTCTACCAGTCTTATGTAAATCAGGAAGGACAAGCAGCGGCAGATAGGTATTCTGCAAGAGCTGGATATAGTGAACATCAGACAGGATTAGCCTTTGATTTATTGGATACAAGTGGTAATTTATTAGAAGAGCCCAATGCTTCTCAGTGGTTGGCTACGAATGCGCATCTATATGGCTTTATTGTCCGCTATCTTCCGGGAAAAGAGTCTAGCACAGGCTATATGGCAGAATCCTGGCATGTGCGATATATTGGTCAAGAAGCGACAGATATTTACAATTCAGGCTTGACCTTGGAAGAATATTTTGGTGTACCAGGTGGAGACTACTAATTTTACATTTGGTCAGAAATAAGTCGAAAAATTTGTCCGTATAACTAACTCGTGATATAATAAACCATCATAACTTTGGAGGTCCATCATGCTTAAAGCAATGGAAGTATACTTGGTTACTAATGGTAATGGTTTGGAAGCTATCGAGTTTTATAAAAATGCTCTTGGGGCAACAGTTGAGCAAGTAAATCTATTTAAAGATTTCTTACCAGACTGCCCTACTGAACTAGAAAATTACGTGATGAATGCACAGTTTCGTTTGAATGGTCAACGGTTTATGTTGTCAGACAACAACCCAGAAATGCCTTATACAGTAGGTGACAATATTACAGTTGCGCTTATCACAGATGATGCTGAAACAGCGCAGGAACTATATAGCAAGTTATCCGTAGATGCAACTGCTATCAATATGGAACTTCAAGCAGTTCCGTGGTCTCCTGCCTATGGCAATGTAACAGACAAGTTTGGTATCTCTTGGCAAATCAATGCTGAAGTAGAAGGATACGGTCAGGAATATTACGCAGAAAACTAAAATAGATTGGACATTGTCCAATCTATTTTAGTTTTTGCCAATAAGCTTTGTAAATATACAGTTGAAGAGTAGCTGATAGGATAAGCAGTAAGGTCATCAAGGCTGAGCTTACATAAGCTGCACCAATAGTGCCAGCTAATATGATGCTGAAAACTAGAATAATGGCTCCGAGAAACATTGTTCCTATGATTGATCCAGCAATCAACCATTGACCCGCTCCGCGACCAAATAACTGGTTACTATTTTGCCAGTTGAGCATGAGGAGTCGTTGGTCACGCCAGTAATAAATCTGACCAGTTAGCAGGGCTGAAATGATGATGCCGACTGTAAAGAAGAATGCTAGAATGAATTTGACTTTCATGAAACCTAGTGCCAAAGCAAAGTAAAGTAGGGTCGGTAGTGCAAATTGCACGGCAGCCAATACCCAGAATTTTTGGATGATAAATTTTTTGAAACTTATAGGAAGTGTTCGAATGAAATGATAATTTTCCTTCTCCAATGACATGGCCACTCCGATGAAGGTTGTAGAACCAGCAAATAGACTGCCAAGCAAGAATCCAGCTAATAGAGCAATACCAAAGAAATCCCATTCAACTGAACTCAGACCACCATTCTCTGTGAAACGGCTAAAACTTGGAAAAAGCGCTACTCCCATAATGATTGGTTGTATCATGGTTTGGACCATGAGGTTGCTATCTTTAAGAGTAGATAGGTGGTGTTTCACTAAAGCTTGATTGAGATTGCTAGGAATCTTGGTAGATTTAGCATTATTGGTCCGTTTTGTCGAAGCATTTTCAATCGCTAAAACTTGATTAAAGTAGTTGGGAATGACAGTTTTAAACGCAAACACAATAAGTCCAATCATCAAAATGAGAGGAAGTCCAAAATGAAGGAGTGTTTCTAGTGAGATAGTATGGCTGACCAAGTAATGGAATCCAGCAAATATAGGTATGATAGGAAAATCAACAAAGCCACCAGTTTCGAGTGAAACGGTCTGCTGAGATTGCAGGAACATGAGTGCAGCAAAAGCCAGCAAGGAAGAACCTGTCATCAGGATTGTAGAAATCAATGTTTTACGAGGGCTTTTTGTTAGAACCTCCCCAACAAAGTGCATGATAATCAGATTGACTAAATTAGCTAAAATCCAGAGAATCAAAAAAGAAGGAATGGAAGCTAAGGCGAGGAGCGGACCGCCAATTTGCCAGTAAGTGATTAGAAGTAAAGACAGACACGGCATGAGGAAGGGTAAGACCATCCCTTGTGCAGAGAGGATTTTAGCGAGGAAGACTTCTTGTGGCTTCAGGGGAAGTGCTAAATACAACTTTGTATCCTTACTATCGTAGAAAACGGAGAAGAAACCTGTAAAACCGTAGACAATGGCAATAATGGTAAAGAGCGCTAGTTGCAGAGAAAAGAAACCGATGGACTGACTATAATCTACTCCCATGAAAAAGACAGAATAGAGAAGTCCGAAACTCAAAACCATAAATACTTGTTGCAAGAGGACACTTTTATAGGCTGAAAAGGAGGCGTCTTTGCGCTTACTTTGTTTCTTCTTGACAGAAGCTAGAAGTTGAGGATTGGAATAAAGAATATTAATCTTTACTAGTTCCCAAATGATGGATTTACTCATACTTCCTCACCTGCCTTCACTTGTTGGCGTCCAGCTAATTCCAAATAGATGGTCTCCAAATCTTTATCTGGATACTGTGATTTGAGTTCATCTAGACTTCCTACGAAAATGAGTTGCCCTTTTCGGAGAATAGCAATGCGGTCACAGAGTTGTTCAGCTACTGAAAGGACGTGTGTAGAAAATAGAACGGTGTGACCAGACTGAGCATGTTCTTTCATCATTTGTTTTAGGTCGAAAGAGGCCTGAGGATCCAGTCCAGTTAGGGGTTCATCCAAAATCCAAATATCAGGGTTAGGGATCAATGCACCAATAATAATGGTTTTCTGACGCATACCGTGTGAAAAACTATCAATAGGCTCATGCTGGCGCGCGGTCATATCAAATAGACTAGATAGTTTAGCGATACGGTCATCAACTGCATCTTTTTCTACACCATAGACCTTGCCCATAAAGTGCCAGTATTCAAAAGCTGTTAAGTGTAGGAAGATGTCTGGCGAATCTGGAACGTAGGCTATCCGTTTTTTGACTTCATCGCGGTTCTCCTCTAGGTTTAAACCATCAACAGAGATAGTTCCATAACTGGCTTCGATTATCGAAGTCAATAGACTGATTGTCGTTGTTTTTCCTGCCCCATTGTGACCAATTAAACCGAAAATCTCGCCGCTTTCAATTGTCAAATTTAGGTCATCAAGTGCGATTGTTTCGCCGTATGTTTTTGTGATATGGTCAAATTGTATCATAGTAACCTCCTTGTTATTCGTGAACTAAAAGTAGGAGCTTGCTAGGTATTCCGAGCCTTATTCCAATGTTCTTCGAATAATATATACAATTAATTACATTTATTATACTGCTGAATTAGTACAAAAGCAATAGTTTCTATCAATATTTTTGTAGTATGGATGCGGATATATTCCAAGAAGTCGAGTGTAAAAAGGAATGCAATAAGCTCGATTATCAGAAAATTTGCTATAATAGACCTATGAACGATTTAATCAAGCATAAGTTGGAGTTGCTGCCGGACAGTCCGGGTTGCTACCTCCATAAAAACAAGTACGGAAAAATTATCTATGTGGGCAAGGCCAAAAACCTGCGCAATCGGGTGCGGTCTTATTTTCGTGGTGCCCATGATACCAAGACAGAGGCCTTAGTATCTGAAATTGCCGACTTTGAATTTATCGTGACGGATTCCAATATCGAGGCCCTCTTACTGGAAATCAATCTGATTCAGGAAAACAAGCCTCGCTATAACATCATGCTCAAGGATGACAAGTCTTATCCCTTTATCAAAATTACCAAGGAACGTCATCCACGGTTGATGATTACACGGCAGATAAAAAAAGATGGCGGTCAGTATTTTGGACCCTATCCAGATGTGGGTGCGGCCAACCAGACCCTCAAGCTCTTGGAGCGTCTGTATCCTTTCCGCAAATGTAAATTGCCTGTGAACAAGTATTGTCTTTACTATCATTTGGGGCAATGTTTGGCCCATGGGGAAAACCTGCCCAGCCTGTCAGACTATGACAAGATGGCTAAGGAAGTTGCCCAGTTCTTGACAGGACATGATGATAAGATTGTCAAGGAAGTGCAGGAAAAGATGAAAGTGGCTGCTGGCAATTTGGAATTTGAAAAGGCTGCGGAATATCGCGATGTCCTGCAATCCATTTCCACCCTGCGGACCAAGCAACGTGTGATGGCTCATGACTTGCAGAATCGGGATGTCTTTGGCTACTATGTGGACAAGGGCTGGATGTGTGTGCAGGTTTTCTTTGTTCGGCAGGGGAAACTGATTGAGCGGAATGTCAATCAGTTTCCATACTATAATGATGCGGACGAAGATTTTTTGACCTACATCGGTCAGTTTTACAGGGACCAGCAACATTTGATTCCGTCGGAGGTCTTAATACCGCAGGATATTGACCAAGAAGCCGTAGAAGCTCTGGTAGCTACCAAGGTGCTTAAGCCCCAGCGTGGCGAGAAGAAGCAGCTCATCAATCTGGCGACCAAGAATGCGCGTGTTAGTCTGGAGCAGAAGTTTAATCTTTTGGAGAAAAATCTGGAGAAGACCTACGGTGCTGTGGAGAATATCGGTCAGCTTTTGGGGATTCCGACGCCTGTGCGAATTGAGGCTTTTGATAACTCCAACATCATGGGGACCAGCCCTGTGTCGGCTATGGTGGTCTTTGAAAATGGGGTGCCTAATAAAAAGGAATACCGCAAGTACAAGATTAAGACGGTGGAAGGGCCAGATGATTATGCATCCATGCGGGAAGTTTTGCAGCGGCGGTACAGTCGGGTGCTGCGGGACGGTTTGACACCGCCTGATTTGATTATCATTGACGGTGGTCAGGGGCAGGTCAATGTCGCCAAGCAAGTTATCGAGCAGGAGTTGGGTATGTCCATTCCCATTGCAGGTTTGCAGAAGAATGACAAGCACCAGACGCACGAGTTGCTTTTTGGCAATCCGCTGGAAGTAGTTGAGTTGCCCCGTAATTCTCAGGAATTTTTCCTCCTGCATCGGATTCAAGATGAGGTTCACCGCTTTGCTATTGAGTTTCATCGACAGATTCGGTCAAAAAATTCCTTCTCATCCAAATTGGACGGCATAGAGGGCTTGGGACCAAAACGCAAACAGGCTCTAATGAAGCATTTCAAGTCTATTGGCAATATCCAGTCGGCCAGCCTGCAAGAAATCGCAGAAGCTGGCGTGCCGTATAAGGTGGCGGAGTTGGTCAAGGAAAGCCTTTCTTCAAAGGATGAGATTTGAAAACATTCCCATAATGTGTTAGAATAAACTATCAATGACTAAATAAGGAGAAAGCAATGGCTTTTGGTGAAGAAAAACACAAAAAAACAACATTTGAGAAAGTGACTTTAATAATCGTTGTCGTGATGGTTGTCGCGACATTGGCTGGCTTGATTTTACCAGCTATTAATGCATTGATGAATTAAGAACCTGTATTGACAGTTCGGCACTTTTATCTAAGGTTGGTTTTTAAGCTGTTCATCGTTAGTTTTTTCAAAATACAGTCAGTATTCTCTCAAAGAACGACCTTGATTAGCTAAAAACCTTCGCTTATATATGAGCACTTCGCTTGTGAATAGAGGTCTAAAACGCTTTTAAGCGTTTTTTTCTAGGAAAGAATAGGTAAATTATGAGTATGTTTTTAGATACCGCCAAGATTAAGGTCAAGGCAGGTAAGGGAGGCGATGGGATGGTTGCCTTCCGTCGTGAAAAGTATGTACCAAACGGCGGTCCTTGGGGCGGTGATGGTGGTCATGGTGGGAATGTTGTCTTCGTTGTAGATGAAGGCTTGCGGACCTTGATGGACTTCCGTTACAACCGTCGCTTTAAGGCTGATGATGGTGAAAAAGGGATGACCAAAGGTATGCACGGTCGAGGAGCGGAAGATTTAATTGTTCGTGTACCGCAGGGAACAACTGTGCGTGACGCTGATACAGGTAAAATCATTACGGACTTGGTTGAGAATGGGCAGGAATTTGTTATTGCTCATGGTGGTCGTGGTGGTCGAGGAAACATTCGTTTTGCGACACCTAAGAATCCTGCGCCAGAGATTTCTGAAAATGGTGAACCAGGTGAGGAGCGCAACCTTGAATTGGAATTAAAAGTACTAGCTGACGTTGGTCTTGTTGGTTTTCCGTCAGTTGGTAAGTCAACGCTTCTTAGCGTGATTACAGCTGCTAAACCAAAGATTGGTGCCTATCACTTTACAACCATTGTTCCTAACTTGGGAATGGTGCGGACCAAGTCAGGCGAGTCATTTGCAGTGGCTGATTTGCCTGGTTTGATTGAAGGTGCTAGTCAAGGCGTGGGACTTGGAACTCAATTCCTCCGTCACATCGAGCGGACACGTGTTATCTTGCATGTTTTGGACATGTCAGCAAGTGAAGGTCGTGATCCTTATGAGGACTATGTAGCCATCAACAATGAATTGGAAACTTATAATCTTCGTTTGATGGAGCGTCCTCAGATTATCGTTGCCAACAAGATGGACATGCCAGAGGCAGAAGAACATCTGGAAGAGTTCAAGAAAAAATTGGCAGCCAACTATGATGAGTTTGAAGAATTGCCACAGATTTTCCCAATTTCTGGTATTGCTCACCAAGGTCTGGAAAATCTACTAGAAGCCACAGCCGAGTTGCTTGAGAAAACGCCAGAATTCTTGCTCTACGACGAATCAGATTTCCAAGAAGAAGAGGCTTACTATGGCTTTAATCCAGATGAACCAGAATTTGCAATCAGTCGTGCAGACGATGCAAGTTGGATTCTATCTGGTGACAAGCTGGAAAAACTCTTCACCATGACCAACTTCGATCGTGACGAATCTGTCATGAAATTTGCTCGCCAGTTACGTGGTATGGGTGTTGATGAAGCCCTCCGTGCGCGTGGTGCCAAAGACGGCGACATCGTCCGTATTGGTAAGTTCGAATTTGAGTTTGTGGATTAAAACTGTCTGGGGGACAGTTTTAACCCGAGCCTAAAAATTCGAAAGCGAGGTAGTTTGGGGAACTGTATCAGCTGGTCGCCTTGAAATACGAAAGCGACCATGTCTGGGGGACTTTTTCAGCCCGAGCCTGAAAACTCGCAAGCGAGGTAAGCAGTTTGACTGGGAGTGGGAAAGAACTCGACTAGTTAAAAAAGAGTTCGTCTTCCCACCCCCGCACAGTTGATTAGATCAGATTTGGAGTGTAAAACACGAACAAATCTGCCAATCAACCACTGTGCTGAGATGTTGACACGAACTCTGAAGAGTGGTGCTAGGCTTTTTGCCCAGCCTCTAGTCAAACTACGCCAAGTCCTAGGGGACCTTGGCTAGCTACCTTACTAACTTCACCCAAATGGTAGTATCGACCATTTGGGCTCCGTGTCGTAACGTTGGAACTACCTTTAAGTCCTAAAGGACTTGATGTAGTACGGTAGCCGCTATGGTGGACTATTCCGTACAGGCAGTAGTATTGACTGCCTGTACTCCATGTCGTAACCTGTCCGGTAAGTTAGTCTAGTACGAACTTAGAAATTCGAGAGCAGACTATAGCTTTATAAATTTCGTTCAGTTGGTGACAGTCGTTTATGAGCAATCTAAAAAAAATAGTTGGAGGTCTGTATGGGTGATAAGCCAATATCCTTCAAGGATAAAGATGGGAATTTTGTTTCAGCAGCCGATGTTTGGAATGCTGAAAAATTAGAAGAACTCTTTAACAGGCTCAATCCCAATCGCAAATTCCGTTTGGAACGTGAGCGTTTGGCAAGAGAGCAAGAAAAGGAATAAATTCAAAATCTGCTTGTTGTATCAGAAAACAGGCAGATTTTTTTTAAAATTTATTGACTATTTATTATTGACTATATGTATAAGAATACAAGATATGGCGCGAATATTTTTGCGGTGTCGGTAATTTTATAGAAATTCTCAAAAGTGAAATTTCTTAAAAAATATGAAAAAATTATGAATATACTGGTTTCTTCTCGAATTGAAGCGAATTCATAATGTTTTTTTGAGGAATTTTATAATATTACTTGGCATTTAAAGTTATTTGTAGTATAATACCTCAGATAATTGCAGGAGTTTTCAAGGCTTTGATACAAAGAGTAGAAAATTTGTGTAATTAAATTAATATTTATATGGGGGATTTTTTATGCGTAAAGCAAATAAAAAATCATTTGACTGGTACGGCACGAAACAACAATTTTCGATTCGTAAGTATCATTTTGGTGCAGCAAGTGTTTTGCTTGGTATGTCATTGGTGATGGGGGCAGGTGCACAAACTGTTAAAGCAGAAGAGACTGCGGCATCCTCAGATGCGACTACTGCAAGTAGTACATCGGTTGACTCCTTGAATGCAGATGCAAAAGAGTCAGTTGCTTTACCAACAGAAACAGCTGCAAGTTCTGAACGTACGGTTGATATTTCTTACATTGTTAAGTATGTCCTTGAGGACGGTTCAGTCGTAAGTGCTTCGGTAGAATCTGTTCCAACAACAACTACAGAGGCAATTGCCAAAGCAACAGCAACAGTAACAGCGGTTGTACCAGAAGGTTATGAATTGGCATCTGGTGAGTCGGCAACAGTTTTGTATGAAGTGACTGAAAATGCTGAAAATATTGTAACTGTAAAAGTTGTCAAAAAAGTAGAAGCTACAGCAACTGTTAGCACACAAACTACAACATCAACAACTGTAGCAACTGCTAGTTCGACAACTACAGCAGCTACATCAACTACACCTACGACACCTGCAACTGTAGAAGAAGCTAAAACAGTTCTTGAGCAAGTAACTTCAGAAGCGGAAGTATTGGCAAATGAAGCTAATCGTTTGGTTGCTGCAGATAGCACAAATGAAGCATTGAAAACAGCAGCTGCCGCAACTAAATTGGTTGTAACAGAAGCAACAGTGGTATTGAACGATTCAACTGCAACGCTTGAATCCGTGAATGCTCAAATCAATGCAGTTCGTACAAACGTAGAAGCTCTAGTGCTAGAATTGCGTAAGTACTATCCAGATGGTGAAATCACTGCAGTATTGAATACCGCTGCTGGAACTCCAGCTGCAACAACTATTGATGTTACTAACCCGAATTCTATTCACTATGCTCAGAATGGCGTTTGGGAAATTCCAAATCCAGCAAAAGCAGCCAATTCAGGGCTTCCAGTTGCTGATCAGAAAGCAACTATTACAGAGGCTGATAGGAAGTATCCAGATGGCTACATTGGAGATCAAGATGCTAACCGTGATACATTTCTTATTTTGAACCTTGATACGGTTGCTGGTTATGGCGATGGACAGAACTTCAATGATTGGGTCAACCATAATTACTACATAACATTTTCTGTGTCTACAGATGCAGCAGAACGTGCATCTGAGGATGTTGTTTATGCTAAATTGGTTGAAAAAACCGATAATGGGAATAATGTTGTTAGAACTATTAAGTTATCACCAGGAGTGGCAAATAACTTTGAGGAACTGAAAGTGTTAGAGGGAGATGCCACTCATAAAACTACCTACAGTTTCGTATACAATGTTCAGACTGCAAATGGTGGCACAACAAGAACTATTTCTACTAAAAATAGTAATGGTAGTAATAAGAATACCATTTTGTATAGTAAATTAGAACCGAAACGTGTTGGCGAAACCTTTACGACCGCTGATGTAGGTGTAACAGGCTCAACAACACAGACCACTTCTTACTTTGTAAAAGAAAATGCTGATACTGGACGACCACGTGAATTGTTAGCGAAGTATGCTCAAAAGGGTGGACTGATTGGTGATAAATTTACTATTGCTGGTGTCATCGACTTTGACAATTATGAGCTTATTAAGTCAGAGTTACCAAGCGTAACTTCGGGTGTTTTGGCATCTGATTATGTTGTCGGAACTCAAATTCTTCAGTTGCAACCTAATAATAATGAAGTGCGTGTGGTAACAATTACAGGAGCTGATGGTTCAGTCCAACAACAACTTTATATGTTGGATCCAAATAATCCAGATTGGGCAAAATTTTATAAGTCCAACATGAACAAAGCAACTCTTTCTGACTTGAAAGATTACTTTAAATTAATGTTTACTTCTGAGGTTCTTAAGCCAGGGGCTTACAATACCAAAGAAGGAACATTTTCTGCGAAGTTCTATGAAGCGGATAAATTGGTACTTGAGAACACCATTGTCCAAGTGTTGGATGAAAATGGTAATGTTCTTGGTACCCTAAGTGATGACAAGTCTACTATTACGACAAACACTGGTACAACAATTTCAGTAGCTAGCGCAACTGATTCAAGTGTAATAGGTACTGACGAGACTGTCTATCTGCTTAACTACCATAAAGTATATAAGACAGATACAAATGGTAATTATGTGGATGCTGCTGGTAATGTTCTCACGCCAATTCTTTGGGATGTATATAAACCAGCTAATGAATTTGTTCCTGGTATTTATGAAGATGGAAAAGCTGGAGTCGATTCGGTAACGATTTCTACAGGGCCTTTGAATGCAAATTCATATCCTGAAGCAATTTGGTATTTCGGATATAATTATAAGACGGCTGCTGGAGAAAAACGTTTAGTTGATACAGGGGTCATTCCAGGAGCTACAGATGATTCTCGATGGGATCTTGGTGGTTTAGAACTTGGTATGCGTAACAACAACTCAAAAAATGAGCAACATGCTCGCTATTGGTATACTGAAAAAGGTGGTGTTGAGGTTTACTACATCACTTCGGACGGTAAGGTTCTTACTGACTTCACTATTTCTGATGGAAAAACTGTAGCAGACAAGGTAACGATAGTGGGTCACGGAGACACTGATTCAGCTTACAATACAGCTTCAGTACGTTACCCAACTATCACGGCTGCAGACGGTACAGTTTACTACTACAAACAAATTGATACCACAGCAGCAAATCTTCACCCAGTTGTGAATGATACTACCGATACAGACTATCGTTCAAATGAGAAAATTGATGCTGAAACAGGAACAATTAAGACTGATACAGTCAAACAATTGACTTATGTTTACGAAAAAGCTGGTAGCGTTAATGTTAACTTTGTTGATGTCAATGGTAAAGTAATCAAAGCTCCTGTTTCAGATGAAAAAGATGCGAAACCTGGTTATAATTATGATACCGACTTGGATCAGAAATTAGCTTCCATCACTTTTGAAGGCAAGGTGTACAAACTTGTTCCTGCTGGTGATTATCCGGTTGGTAAAGTTGGCAAGGGAAATAACTTGATTGCAGTTGGCAATAATACTGCGAAAGGTATTGACCCAACAACAGGTAAGATTGAAGCTGGTGTTAATAAAGAAGTTACCTATGTCTATAAAGCAGTGACAGGTTCTGTAGTTGTAAACTACAAAGATACAGAAGGTAATGTAATTAAAGATCCAGAAACGGATGTGTCTGATGCACCGGTTGGAGATGCTTATACTACAACTGACAAGAAACCAAACGAAATCGTCACAAAAGATGGGTCACGCTATGTCCTTGTTCCATCTAAGACAGATGGTGAGGAAAATGGTAAAGTTATCGAAGGAACAATCACAGTAACTTATGTTTACCAGAAAGTTGCAAACTGGATTCCAGAGATTCCAAATGTACCAGAGTCAGAGCGTCCAAAAGTACCTTACCCATTTGACCCAACAGAGCCAGATGAGCCAATCGATCCAACGATACCAGGAACAAATGGTGAGATTCCAAATATTCCTTACGTTCCAGGATACACACCGGTTGATCCTAAGGACAGCACACCGTTGGAACCAGTTGATCCAAACGATCCAGGTAAGGGATATGTACCACCAACACCAGAAAATCCAGGTGTTGATACACCAATTCCTTATGTTCCGGTTAAGAAAGTCGTAACTAACCACGTTGATGAAGAGGGTAACCCTGTTGCGCCGCAAGAAGAGGGAACAAAACCAAACAAATCAATCCCAGGTTACGAGTTCACAGGTAAAACTGTTACTGACGAAGATGGTAATACAACTCACATCTACAAGAAAACTCCGGAAGTTAAGAATGGTACAGTTGTTGTTAACTACGTAACAGAAGATGGTACAGTTATCAAGGATTCTGTAACAGATACACCGACTTCCCCAGAGGGTACACCATACGACACTACAGACAACAAACCTAAGACAATTACTTTCAAAGATGAAGAGTACGAATTGGTTCGTGTTGATGGTACAGAAAACGGTAAAGTTGTAGAAGGTGAAACAGTTGTGACTTACGTTTACCGTAAAGTTGAAACACCTGCTAAGAAAGTTGTAACCAACCACGTTGATGAAGAGGGTAACCCTGTTGCACCGCAAGAAGAGGGAACAAAACCAAATAAATCAATCCCAGGTTACGAGTTCACAGGTAAAACTGTTACTGACGAAGATGGCAATACAACTCATATCTACAAGAAAACTCCGGAAGTTAAGAACGGTACAGTTGTTGTTAACTACGTAACAGAAGATGGTACAGTTATCAAGGCTCCTGTAACAGATACACCGACTTCCCCAGAGGGTACACTATACGACACTACGGACAACAAACCTAAGACAATCACTTTCAAAGATGAAGAGTATGAATTGGTTCGTGTTGATGGTACAGAAAATGGTAAAGTTGTAGAAGGTGAAACAGTTGTGACTTACGTTTACCGTAAAGTTGAAACACCTGCTAAGAAAGTCGTAACTAACCACGTTGATGAAGAGGGTAACCCTGTTGCACCGCAAGAAGAGGGAACAAAACCAAACAAATCAATCCCAGGTTACGAGTTCACAGGTAAAACTGTTACTGACGAAGATGGCAACACAACTCACATCTACAAGAAAACACCAGCTAAGAAAGTCGTGACTAACCACGTTGATGAAGAAGGTAACCCTGTTGCACCAAAAGAGGATGGGTCAACACCAAAACGTCAAATTTCAGGTTACGAGTATGTGCGTACTGTAGTTGATGAAGAAGGTAATACGACACATATTTATCGCAAACTTTCTAATAAACCAACAACACCTGAGAAGGAAACTCCTGCAAAACCTCAAGCAGGTAAAACCGCTTCAGGTAAAGCTCAATTGCCAAATACTGGTGAGGCTTCATCTGTGGCAGGTGCGCTTGGTACAGCAATGCTTGTCGCAACACTTGCGTTTGCAAGAAAACGTCGTCGTAACGAAGATTAGTCAAAATTCTTTATACAGACTTTATTCCCCCATATAGAAAGTATAAGAATTGTACGTAACAGGCAGGATTGCCTTTCCGAAAAAATGAGGCTGGGCAAAAAGTCCAGAGCTACATCTTAGAGTTCGCTCCATTTCCAACCTCCAACAGTCACTACTCTGACTGTTGGAGCTGTGTGGGGGTGGGAGACGAGCTCTTTTTTTGTTCGGTCGAGTTCTTTTCCACTTCCATATTTTTGTCTTATTTTGATATACTAGATATAGTATATTCAACGAAAGCATGAGAATTTGATATGAAATTAGTCTATACAGATATTCGCAATCCTCTGACGCAGTATTTAACGGATACCGCAGCAGAATTTGCTAAGGAAGCTAAGCGTGTTTTTTACATTGCTCCAAACTCTCTATCCTTTGAGATGGAGCGCAAGGTCTTGGAATACCTGCCTGAACAGGCAACTTTTGATATTATCGTGACCCGTTTTGGGCAATTGGTCCGCTATTTGATGATTGATAAGAAAGAAACAGGTCAACCGCTGGATGATGTTGGTCTTGCCATGATTTTCTTTCGTGTTCTATCGCAATTTGAAGACGGCGACTTGAAAGTCTATGGTCGTTTACAGACAGATTTTGGGTTTATTAACCAGCTAGTTGCTTTATACAAAGAATTGCAACGGGCAAATATGTCTGTTTTGGACTTGGAAGCCATGGAGTCACCAGATAAGCAGGCTGATTTGGTAGAGATTTTTCTGGCTGTAACAGACATTTTGTCCAAAGAAGGCTTTGAGCATCAGTCTAAGTTAGCACAGCTGACTAGCTTGGTGGAAACTGGTCAGTTGGATGAGCAGTTGAAGAACATTGTGCTGGTGGTAGACGGATTTTCTCGTTTTTCGGCAGAAGAAGAAGCTTTAGTAAGTGCTTTAAATGAACAGGTGTCGGAAATCCTGATTGGTGTATATGCCAGCAAGAAAGCTGTACAAGCCACCTATGTGGAAGGGAACGTTTATCAAGCCAACGTTGATTTTTTACGTCAGTTATCAGCGCAGTTCCAGACTAAGGCTACTTATATTGGTCAAGAGCCAGTCTTGGACAGTATTGGTAAATTTTCAAAGAATATGGAAGCCTATTATGACTACAGCGGGACCATGATAGACTTGACTCCAGCTGACCAAGAAAAAATCCAACTCTGGGAGGTTGTTAACCAAAAAGAAGAGGTGGAGCAGGTTGCGACTGCGATTCGTCAGCATGTGCATCAAGGGGCTCGCTATAAAGACATCTTGTTGCTCTTGGGTGATGTAGATAGCTACAAGTTGCAGATTGGTAAGATTTTTGACAAGTATGATATTCCTTACTATTTCGGCAAGGCAGAGGAGATGAGTCATCATCCCCTGGTCCATTTTGTGGAGTCCTTGGAGCGCTTGCGTCGCTATCGTTTCCGTGCGGAAGACCTGCTCAATCTCCTCAAATCTGGTTTGTACGCCAGCATTTCCCAAAAGGAGCTGGACCTATTTGAGTCTTACATCCTTTTTGCGGATATGAAGGGGCAGGCTGCTTTTTCGAGGGCTTTTTCGGTCAATGGCAGAGCGGATTACGATGTTGAGACTGTCAAGGAGAAGCGACTTGTCTATGATTTGAATGTCTTGGAACCCCTACGTGCTAAGATTATGGAGCCTTTGAACCAGCTGTTTAAGGCTGGACCACAATCTGGAACTGCCTTGCTTGAGAAATTTATGGCATTTTTGGAGGCAATTGAGCTTCCTAAAAATATGGAAAAAATGTCTCGAAATTTGAGTGAAGTAGAGCAAGAAAAAGAAGAGCAGGTCTGGAAAAGTTTTACTCATATTCTAGAGAATTTTCATCAGATTTTCGGAAAAGAAAAATTGAAAATGGATGATTTTCTGGCTATTTTACAGGCCGGCATGCAGGCTAGTCACTATCGTACCGTTCCTGCAACGGTTGATGTGGTCAATGTCAAATCCTATGATTTGATCGAGCCGCACACTGCTAAGTATGTTTATGCTATCGGAATGGGCCAGTCCAATTTTCCAAAAGTTGCCAAGAATACCAGTCTTTTGACAGAAGAAGAGATGGAAAAAGTCAATCTTGTCTCGGCTAGTTCTTCACGTTTCGATTTGGTCAGTCGAGAGAATATCAAGAAGAACCATGCTGCCATGATGTCTCTGCTTAATGCTGCGACGGAACAGTTAGTCATTTCAACTCCTCAGATATATAATGAAGGCGAGGATAGTCTCTCACCTTATATCAAGATTCTCCAAAAAATGGGGCTGAAATCCGAAGAACGTGGTCGGATTAAAACACTTAGTCCACAAGACATCGGTCACTACAAGAGTCTCTTATCCCGTTTGATTGAGTCAGAAAGACCGTCTCTTGATAATGAAGAATGGGAAGGACAGACGGCCTTCTGGACAGTCTTGGTTCGCCATTTGAAGAAAAAATTGGAGTCGCAAGGTGTTGAAATTCCGACCATTACTGGCGAAATTACTTCTAAACAGCTTGCAGCTGATACCTTGGCTGCTCTCTATCCAGAGGATAAGCCGCTCAATCTTTCTGCATCCAGCTTGACCAATTTCTACAATAACCAATATCTTTACTTTGTTCGTAATGTTCTTCGCTTGCGGGAACAGGAATCCATCCATCCGACTGCCTTTCAGCATGGTTTGTTCTTGCATCGGATTTTTGAACGAGTGGTCATGGACCAATCTGAGCTAGATTTTGATCAAAAAGTGGACAAGGCCATCCTGCATACGCGTGACGAGGCAGAATTTGCTATGTTTTATAACCAGGATGCGGATGCTCGCTATACGGAGGAGGTGCTGGATAAGATTGCTCGTTCCAGTGCAACCATTTTGCGGGATAATGATTTGGTGGAAATTGATGGTCAGGAAAAGAGTTTCCGTCAGGATAAGGCGCTGGTTTTTGACCTTCAAAATGGCAAGAGTGTGCATGTAAATGGTACCATTGACCGCTTGGATACCTTACAAATCAATCAGGCTGTCGGTGTTGTGGATTACAAGTCCAGCGACCAATCTTTTTCAGTTGGGGATTTTTACAATGGTCTTAAACCTCAGTTGGTGACCTACCTGGCAGCCTTACAAGAGCTGGATGAAACCAAGGATAAACCTGTTTTTGGAGCTATGTATTTGCATTTGCAGGATCCGATTATCAAATTAAAAGATACGAAGAATTTAGAACAGCTAGAAGGAGCTGCCAATACTAGCTTGGTTTACAAGGGGCTTTTCTTGAAGGAGGGAAGTCTGGGGCTCAATCATTTTTATCAGACTCGTAACCAACTCTACACGGAAGATGAGTTTGCGATTTTATTGAACCACAACCAAGAACTCTACAAACAAGCTGCCAAGGACATCCTGGATGGTCGCTTTGCTATTAACCCTTATACCAAAGATGGGCGTTCGGTGGCAGGTGAGCAGTTGAAGGCAATCACTGGTTTTGAGGCGGATCGGCACATGGGCATGGCACGGCGGTTGGTCAAAGAGGCCAAGCGTCAAGATTGGATGGAACGAATGAAAGGAGGTCAGGACTAATGGCTTTTGAAGAATTTTTAAGCGCGGAAGAGATCAAGGCTGTGCAGCTGGCGGAAGCTAATTCTGATAAGCAACAAAAACGCACACCTGAGCAGATTGAAGCCATCTACACGCACGGTCAGAATGTTCTGGTCTCTGCATCGGCTGGGTCAGGAAAGACCTTCGTTATGGTTCAACGGATTTTGGATAAGTTGAAGCGTGGTGTGGGAATCGACCAGCTCTTTATCTCGACCTTTACAGTCAAAGCAGCTGGTGAGTTGAAGGAGCGAATCGAGAAAAATCTCAATGAAACCATTGCGGAGACGACCGATATGGAATTGCGTCGACATTTGTCTGCCCAGTTGGCGGATTTGACCAAGGCGGACATTGGGACTATGGACTCCTTTACGCAGAAATTGGTGACAACCTACGGTTATAGCCTTGGCATTTCTCCACAGTTTCGGATTTTACAGGATGAGACAGAAAAAGCGAGTCTGAAAAAAGAGGTCTTCGATCAGCTCTTTGCAGATTATCTTGAGCAGGATGGAAATGGTGCATTCCGTAGATTGGTTCGCAATTTTTCGGGCAACCGTAAGGATAATAGTAGTTTTCGTCAGGTTGTTTATCAGGTGCATGATTTTAGCCAATCGACTAGCAGTCCAACTAAATGGCTGAAAGAACAGGCTGTTCAAGCTGATTTGTACAGTCAAGAGCGTATAGAGCAGATCTTAGAGCAAGGTTTTAAGGAAAAAGTGTTAGACAAGCTCTATCAAGCAGCAGATTTCTTCCGCTACCATGTGGAATTGGGCAGAAATGACTTTGGTTCCGCCAAGTATTTTGCCAATGTGGAAGAAGTCTTGGATTTGTTGACAGGTTTAGATAGTCTGGACCAGAAGGACTTGATGGAGCGGGTTGAAAGAATCCTTCTCATCAATGACCAGTCCAGAGGTAAGGGCCTGACCAATGCCAATCGACCAAAAGATGAGCATTTGATAGCTTTTAAAGAAGAATACAATGCTGGCAAGAGCCAGATTATCTCAGGACTACGAGAGTTGGGTCAGGAAGTTTATGAATTAACCCTGCTGAAAGATTATCAGGTTCAAGCTTTGCCACTGCTTGTATTATTACGTGACTTTGTCTTGGATTTTTCGCAGGCTTATCTGGATGTCAAAATCAAGGAAGCGGCTTTTGAATTTGGCGATATTGGGCATTTCGCTATTCGTATTTTAGAAGAAAATGCGGACATCCGCCAGTTTTTCCAAGAAAAATACCACGAAGTCATGGTGGACGAGTACCAGGATAACAACCATAGCCAAGAGCGGATGTTGGACTTGCTGTCTAACGGGCATAATCGCTTTATGGTGGGTGACATTAAGCAGTCCATCTATCGATTCCGTCAGGCAGATCCAATGATTTTCCAAGAGAAATTTGAACTGTATCAGGCAAATCCTCAGGCTGGGAAATTGATTTTGCTCAAGGAAAATTTCCGTAGTCAGATTGAGGTCTTGGAGGCAACAAATGCTATTTTCACGCGCCTGATGGACCGTCAAGTAGGGGAAATCAAGTATGACGACACCCACAGTCTAGTGGCTGGTAGTCCTGGTCAAAAAATTGCCCAGCCCAAGCATGAGATGGAATACTTGATTTACGACCAGCAGGAGAGCGCACATTCTTCAATGGATACCGAGGAGGATGCTCTTCTTACTGCAGGTGAGATTGAGGTCGTTGCAAAGGAGATTATTCGTCTTCACAATGAAGAAGGTGCAGACTTCAAGGACATCACTCTCTTGGTGCAAAAACGGACGCACAATGACCTCATTATGTCCATTTTTGAAAAACATGGGATTCCTATTGTGGCAGATGGCGGAGCAGCCTCCTATCTGCAATCTTTAGAAGTCATGATCATGCTGGATACCTTGCGGGTTATCAATAATCCACTCAATGACTACGCCTTGGTTGCCCTGCTTAAATCGCCCATGTTCCGATTCGATGAAGATGAACTGACACGGATTTCCTTGCAGGCTGGGACAGGTTTCTTTTACCAGAAAATGGAAATAGCTCAGCACGCAAGTGGGCAACATCCTGAACTTATGTCAGGAGAGTTGAAGAAGAAAATCACGGATTTCTTGTCTATTTTGGAAAACTGGCGTGCCTATGCCAAACTGCATTCTATTTATGACTTGATTTGGAAGATTTTCAATGAAAAATTCTACTATGACTATGTCGGTGCTCTTCCAAATGGCAGTAAGCGTCAGGCCAATCTATATGCATTAGGTCTGCGTGCCAACCAGTTTGAAAAAACAGGCTACAAGGGCTTGTCCCGCTTCATCGCCATGATTGACCGTGCCTTAGCAAATGACAAGGACTTGGCAGATGTACAAGAGTTTCTACCGCAAAATGCTGTACAGCTTATGACCATCCACAAGTCAAAAGGTTTGGAGTTCAAGTATGTCTTCCTAATGAACATCGATAAGCGATTCAACTTGGAAGACCATTATCAATCAGTCATCATCAGTCGGAAAAATGGTCTGGGTATCCAATATTTAGCGGATATGAAAGATAAGGTAACTAGCCCATTGCCTCAAGTGCGAGTCTTAATGAACACCCTTCCTTATCAAAATAATCTCCAAGAGCTAAAAATTGCCAATCTTTCAGAACAAATGCGGTTGCTTTATGTTGCACTAACGCGTGCAGAGAAGAAGCTGTATCTGGTTGGAAAGGGCAATGCTGACAAGTTAGCTGAAAAATACGATGGTAAGAAGGAAGATGGCGT
Organism: Streptococcus sp. 2022WUSS135; assembly: GCF_044427045.1. NCBI lineage: Bacteria > Bacillati > Bacillota > Bacilli > Lactobacillales > Streptococcaceae > Streptococcus > Streptococcus sp. 2022WUSS135. The sequence continues at coordinate 13,375 of NZ_JAOTGL010000006.1, read as the reverse complement.
ACTTGCCCAATCAACACGTGAAAGTATGGCGACCTTCCAAGACTGGATTCTAGCCATTGATGAGGCCTTCTCAGGAGAAGACTTGCACTTCAAGAAAGTCTTTGTGACGGACGAGGATTTGACAGAGGAGAAGATTGGTAAACTGACATTGAAGAATAAGCTAGAAGACGCTAGCCTTAAAGATATTCGTCAATCAGAAGACATTGCCCAGGCCTTGGACCAATTATCTTCTGTCCAAGAGTTGAACGAACGCTATAAGGCTGCTATTGAATTACCAAGTTTACGCACTCCAAGTCAGATAAAAAAACTTTATGAACCAATCTTGGAACAAGAAGGCATGGAAGTTATGGAAAAATACCAGCCAAAACAAACATTCAACTTGCCAGATTTCTCCAAGAAGCCAAAAATTACTGGAGCCCAAGTCGGTTCAGCAGTCCATGAACTCATGCAACGCTTAGATCTGTCTTGGTTGGTGACAGAAGATACGGTAAGAGAAGCCCTAGAAGCTGTTCATACTGAGCAAGCGGTTAAAGACAAAATCAATGTTCAAATGATTTTGGATTTCTTTGATACAGACTTAGGAAGAGAAATTCTAGCCAATACGGACAACCTCCACCGAGAAGCTCCATTTGCAAGTTTGCAGACAGATTCTTTGTCGCAGGAACAATTTGTCCTTCGTGGGATTATCGATGGCTACCTGCTATATGATGATCATATTGTCCTCTTTGATTATAAGACAGACAAATATGACCAACCAAGCCAACTCAGCCAACGTTACCAAGCTCAAATGCAACTCTATGCAGAGGCATTGAAAAAAGCCTACAAGATAAACCGTGTAGACTGTCATTTGATTTTGCTTGGTGGGGAGAGGATTGAAGTGGTAGAAGTCAACATATAGTCATTTAGTTTTTCTTTTATTACTTCGACGCAAGAGGAAACTCCGTTTCCTTATTTCCAACTTCAAACATTCCACTGGATTGTTTGAACTCGCTTTGCCGTACTCTGAAGGGGGTAACTTGCTCCGCAAGTGCTATCTCCAACCTTGCACAGTCACTCGACTGTACAAGCTGTCTGCAGCTATTGAGGCGAACTTTGTTCGCTATATCTCCAACCTCCAAAGGTTCCCCGAACCTTTGGAGCGAGTACTAAAAGTAAACTAAAAGACTATAAATTAAAAGCGAGTGGTTAAACTCGCTTTTTCTGTTTGGTTAGATTGAGTCCGAATGGGACAAGGTTCTCTTCTTTTTTTAAAATTCGTTGGATGTTTTCCTTGTGCCGAACGATGACAAATAGGCCCAAAAAGACGATAATCACTGTAAAGAGCCAGTCGTAGCTTGGCAGGACGATTCCTATTGCTGGAAATAGCAGAGCTCCTAAGATTGCTAAAGCAGCAGCCAATACGCTGGAGAAGGAAACCATCGAAGTGAGGTAAAGAGAAGTCACAAAAATGATGACTAGATAGAGGCAGAAAGCAGGTGCGACGCCTAGAAGCATACCAGCAGATGTTGCAACCGCCTTTCCACCTTTGAATTGGGCAAAGATAGGGAAAGTGTGTCCCAGTACAGCCATTAACCCAAATACAATCGGAGAAATTCCTTGGGCATGAAAGATCAGCGGAAGCAAGGCTGCCAACGTTCCCTTGAGAAAATCAATTACAAATACAATCGTACCAGCCTTTGGACCTAAAATACGGAATGTGTTGGTTGTTCCAGTATTTCCCGAACCATGTTCACGAATGTTGATATTGAAAAAAGTTTGACCTATCCAAAGTCCTGACGGGATAGATCCCAATAAATATGCAATAAATAGTAAAATAAGATTGACTAACATGTTTTCATTATAGCATATTTTCATCTAATTTAGTCCAAAATCTTATTTTGTGAGCTGTCTCAGCCGATAGGTAGCAGAAATATTTTGCAAAAATGCTAAAAAACTTGTAATATAGAAAGGATGATAAGTATGGAGGTCAATTTTGGCTAAGAAAGAGATTGATATAAATAATTACAATGATGATGCCATTCAGGTATTGGAAGGCCTAGATGCCGTTCGCAAACGCCCTGGTATGTACATCGGATCCACAGACGGAAATGGCTTGCACCATATGGTCTGGGAGATTGTCGATAACGCTGTCGATGAGGCTCTTTCAGGTTTTGGTGATCGGATTGACGTGACTATTAACAAGGACGGCAGCCTGTCTGTTTCCGACCGTGGGCGCGGAATGCCTGTCGGTATGCACGCAACAGGCAAGCCGACCGTTGAAGTCATCTTCACCGTTCTCCACGCAGGTGGTAAGTTCGGTCAAGGTGGCTACAAGACTTCAGGTGGTCTCCACGGGGTTGGTTCTTCGGTGGTCAATGCCCTGTCCAGCTGGTTGGAAGTTGAGATTACCCGCGACGGTGCTGTTTACAAGCAACGGTTTGAGCAGGGCGGAAAACCAGTTACGACTTTAGAGAAGATTGGTACCGCTCCAAAATCAAAAACAGGTACAAAAGTTACCTTTATGCCTGACGATACCATCTTCTCAACGACTGATTTCAAGTTCAACACCATTGCCGAACGCCTGAAAGAATCAGCCTTCTTGCTCAAACAAGTCACCATGACCTTGACAGATGAGCGGACGGGTGAGCAGGAAGAGTATCATTATGAAAATGGCGTCCAGGACTTTGTGTCCTACCTCAACGAAGACAAGGAAACTCTGACACCTGTCCTCTATTTTGAAGGAGAAGATGCAGGATTCCAGGTCCAAGTGGCCATGCAGTACAACGACGGCTATTCAGACAACATCCTCTCCTTCGTTAACAACGTTCGGACTAAGGATGGCGGTACCCATGAAACAGGTCTCAAACTAGCCATTACCAAGGCCATGAACGACTATGCTCGTAAGACCAACTTGCTCAAGGAAAAGGACAAGAACTTGGAAGGCTCTGACTACCGTGAAGGTTTGTCTGCAGTCCTTTCTATCCTTGTACCAGAAGAGCATTTGCAGTTCGAAGGGCAGACCAAGGACAAGTTGGGAAGTCCGCTTGCTCGACCTGTGGTGGACGGCATTGTATCGGACAAGCTGACCTTCTTCCTTTTGGAAAATGGGGAATTAGCTTCAAATCTAGTTCGTAAAGCTATTAAGGCTCGTGACGCCCGCGAGGCCGCTCGTAAGGCGCGTGACGAATCCCGAAACGGTAAGAAAAACAAGAAGGACAAGGGCCTCCTGTCAGGAAAATTAACCCCAGCCCAGTCCAAAAATCCAGCCAAAAACGAACTCTATCTGGTCGAGGGAGATTCAGCCGGAGGCTCTGCCAAACAGGGGCGTGACCGCAAGTTTCAAGCCATCCTACCTTTGCGTGGTAAGGTTATCAATACCGCCAAGGCAAAAATGGCGGACATTCTTAAAAACGAAGAAATCAACACCATGATTTACACCATTGGTGCAGGTGTTGGGTCAGATTTTACTATCGAAGATGTCAACTATGACAAGATTATTATCATGACCGATGCGGATACGGACGGTGCCCACATTCAGACCCTCTTGCTGACCTTCTTCTATCGCTATATGCGACCGTTAGTAGAAGCAGGCCGGGTTTACATCGCCCTTCCGCCCCTTTATAAGATGTCAAAAGGCAAGGGCAAGACAGAAAAGATTGCTTATGCCTGGTCTGACGGGGAATTAGAAGATCTCCGCAAGGATTTTGGCAAGGGCTTTATCCTCCAACGCTACAAGGGACTTGGTGAGATGAATGCCGATCAGCTCTGGGAAACAACCATGAACCCTGAAACCCGTACCCTCATCCGTGTCACCATTGAAGACCTAGCCCGTGCTGAACGCCGTGTATCCGTCCTCATGGGCGACAAGGTCGAGCCACGCCGCAAGTGGATTGAAGACAATGTGAAGTTTACCTTGGAGGAAGCGACAGCTTTTACTAAATAATCTCAGGGAAGTTGAGGTGCAGTATGGTTTTAGAAAATAAATTGGGGATTGAAAATTCGGCTGAATTAGCTCGTCTTGAAGAACAAATCAGCAAGAAAAAAGCAGCCCTCTTATTTGAAACTGGTCAACTGTTCCAGATAGAAGTTGGGACTTTTGCAGGTTTGGCACACATTCATCAGGCTTTATTTGAGGATATTTACGACTTTGCAGGTAAAATTCGTGATGTCAACATTGCCAAAGATAATTTTCAATTTGCTCCCCGGATTTTTCTTGAGCAGTCTTTGGTCTATATCGACAAGCTACCTCATGAAACCTTTGACGAAATCGTTGAAAAATATGCGGATATGAACATTGCACATCCATTCCGTGAAGGAAATGGACGCAGTATGCGTATCTGGTTGGATTGTATGCTACGGGATAGTTTGGGCAAGGTGGTTGATTGGAATAGCATTGATAAAGATGAGTATTTCAATGCCATGATTAGAAGTCATGTATCAACAGGCGAGCTTAAATATTTATTATTGAAGGCATTAACAGAGAATCTTGATCAAGCAACATATTTCAAAGGCATCGACCATTCTTATTACTATGAGGGTTATAACCTTTATCGTACTGAGGATTTGTAAATCTAGCACAGACAAACTATGTGAGGTGTTTTATGCCATTAAGAGTAAAATTAACTGACCGTTTTCAAAAACGGTTGTCTGAATGGGCTCGAAAGCGCAAGCCATTTAAAAATAAACAGGAGTTGGAAGAGAAATTTGACCAAGCATTGAAGATTTGGCAATCTTCCAAAACTCGGCAACATGCAGAAAACTTGCTATCTGAGCAAGGAAAATTAGAACATTTTTTACATGGCACGGAACGGAAACTGTCTCGTATGCCTTTTGGTGGAGATAAGTTTGCGGCTATTCCAGGCTTGATTTCCATGGTGCGAAGCTATATCCGTAGAGATTACAGCAAGTTACCTAAAGGGACAATCCTCGCAATTATAGGTGCTTTGATTTATTTTTTCAGTCCTATTGATGCCTTGCCAGATTTCATCCTTGGAGCAGGGCTACTTGACGATGCCTTTGTCCTTAATGCCTGTTTGAAATTAATCAAAACAGATGTCGATGACTTTAGAAGCTGGCAAGCAAGCCAGTGGAAGGCAGAAGAGTAGCTATGATAAAGTTTTTAAGAAAAAAGCCAACTATCGAGCAACTTAAGAAAGTTCCGTATGCTTCTCAGCATACAGAGGATCTACGTTCAATTTGGCGAGCAGATGTGCCTAAATACGGGATTTCTTCTACTTTACAAGGTGAATTACTTCGACAATTAGAAAAACTTCGCTGGGAAGCTCAAGCAAATGGCAATGTCAATTGGTGTGAAGAGTACTCAAACTACTGTCGATTCATAAAGGAGACTCTCTATAAAGGAAAAGTCCTTTCTTCTCAACAGAAGCAAGAGTTAGTTTTAATAATGGATTATCTAAAATCGTGTGGTGAATATGCTCAAGCTTATCAAGAAAATTTGATTGATGATGAGGAACTAGAAATTGAGAAATTAGCATATGTTGATGATAATCTTTATGATAGAGTAGGGGATATGATTGCTTTCTTTTATCAGAGAACTTAGGTAAAGAACTAATGTTTAGCTAAGGATATAGCAATAGAAATTGTAAGGTCTCTTCCGTTCTCACTACTTAAGGCGATTATCAAAAAAAGTAAAAAAGAAAATTTTTCGACAAGAAACAAAGAAAGGAAGGTTCAGCTAGCTTATCTAACTGAACACGGGACTAAATTCCTAGTGAAAAAGATAAATCTCCCTAGATGTCTCTCATCGTCGGTCGATTTCCTATTTTCCTACGGAATTTTTCGGCAAGCCGAATCGTCCCTTTGTATCTTAATTTATGTCTAACATTCAAAACATGTCCCTTGAGGACATCATGGGAGAGCGCTTTGGTCGCTACTCCAAATACATTATTCAGGAGCGGGCTTTGCCGGACATTCGTGACGGTCTCAAGCCCGTGCAACGTCGGATTCTTTATTCCATGAATAAGGACGGCAACACTTTTGACAAGGGCTACCGTAAGTCTGCCAAGTCAGTCGGGAATATCATGGGGAATTTCCACCCGCACGGTGATTCCTCTATTTATGATGCCATGGTCCGCATGAGTCAGGACTGGAAGAACCGCGAGATTTTGGTGGAGATGCACGGAAACAACGGTTCCATGGACGGCGATCCGCCTGCAGCGATGCGTTACACCGAGGCTCGCCTGTCGGAAATGGCTGGCTATCTCTTGGCCGACATCGAGAAAAAGACGGTGCCATTTGCCTGGAACTTTGACGATACGGAAAAAGAACCCACGGTGCTACCAGCTGCCTTCCCAAATCTCTTGGTCAATGGAGCGACAGGAATTTCGGCTGGGTACGCGACTGACATCCCGCCGCATAATCTGGCGGAGGTCATCGATGCCGTTGTTTACATGATTGATCATCCGACTGCTAAGTTAGAAAAGCTAATGGAGTTCCTGCCTGGGCCAGACTTCCCAACAGGTGCCATTATCCAAGGGGCTGACGAAATCAAGAAGGCCTATGAAACTGGTAAGGGTCGTGTCGTTGTCCGTAGCCGTTGTGAAATCGAGCAACTCAAGGCAGGTAAGAAACAGATTGTCATAACCGAGATTCCGTACGAGGTCAATAAGGCTGTTCTGGTCAAGAAGATTGATGATGTCCGTGTCAACAACAAGGTGCCTGGTATTGCTGAGGTGCGTGATGAGTCAGACCGTACAGGTCTGCGGATTGCCATTGAGCTGAAAAAAGACAGCGATGAGCAAACCATTCTCAACTATCTCTACAAATACACCGACCTGCAAATCAATTACAACTTCAACATGGTGGCCATTGACAATTTCACACCACGTCAGGTCGGCTTGCAGAAGATTCTGTCTAGCTACATCGCCCACCGCCGTGAGATTATCATTGCTCGTTCTAAGTTTGACAAGGAAAAAGCAGAGAAACGTCTCCATATCGTAGAAGGCTTGATCCGTGTTATTTCTATTTTGGACGAGGTCATTGCCCTTATCCGTGCCTCTGAAAACAAGGCGGATGCTAAGGAAAACTTGAAAGTCAGCTATGAGTTTAGCGAGGAACAGGCAGAAGCAATCGTGACCTTGCAACTCTACCGCTTGACCAATACCGACATTGTGACCTTGGAAAATGAAGAAGCAGGCTTACGCGAGCAGATTCAGACCTTGGCAGCTATTATCGGCGATGAGCGCACCATGTTCAATCTTATGAAGAAGGAACTGCGTGAGGTTAAGAAGCAGTTTGGCAATCCTCGTTTGAGTGAATTGCAGGATCAGGCAGAAACGATTGAGATTGACACCGCCAGCTTGATTGTCGAAGAAGAAACTTTTGTCAGCGTGACCAAGGCAGGCTATATCAAACGGACAAGTCCTCGTTCATTCAATGCCTCAACCCTTGAAGAAATGGGCAAGCGAGATGATGATCAGCTGATATTCTTGCAAAATGCCAAGACAACTCAGCATCTCCTGCTCTTTACCAATCTTGGAAATGTTATCTACCGACCTGTCCATGAACTGACAGATATTCGTTGGAAAGACATCGGTGAACACCTGAGTCAGACCTTGATGAACTTTGATACCAATGAAGAGGTTATCTTCGCTGAACTGGTTGAGAATTTTGAAGAGGGAACTTATTTCGCGGTAACTAAATACGGTCAAATCAAGCGTGTGGAGCGGAAGGAGTTCACGCCATGGCGGACTTATAAGTCCAAGTCAACCAAGTATGCCAAACTCAAAGATGCGGATGATGTGGTCATTACCGTATCGCCTGTAGTCTTGGATGACATCATGCTCATGACAGAAAAGGGCTACGCTCTGCGATTTAACATTGAAGAAGTGCCAATCATCGGTGCCAAGGCGGCCGGTGTCAAGGCGGTCAACCTCAAGGATGGGGATGTGGTGGCTGCGGCCTTTATCAGCAATACCAGCTCTGTTTATCTCCTGACCCAGCGTGGTAGTTTGAAGCGGATGGCGGCGGAGGAAATCCCTGTGACCAGCCGTGCCAAGCGTGGTTTGCAGGTGCTTCGCGAACTCAAGGCTAAGCCTCACCGTGTCTTTGCGGCTGGTCCAGTCTTGACGGATCAGGGAGATTTTGACCTCTTTAGTACAGCAAATGAAGATGAAACAACAAGTCAAGTGCTTCACGTGCAGTCTAAAACGGGCAAACTCTATGAGGTTGATGTGACCCAGCTTAGCCTGTCTGAACGCACTAGCAACGGCAGCTTCATTTCGGATACCATTTCCGATGAAGAAGTCTTCAGAACCTGGATAGACTAAAAAGATGAAAAGATTGCTCGCAAAGCAGTCTTTTTGCTATACTGTAGGGGAGGTACATATTATGAAAATTATCAAATTATTTTTCAGTATAAAAGTCTATCTATGGCTTGTTCTGTCCTTCCTTCTGTTATTGTGTGGTGTATGGGGATACGGCTACATTTCTGGTGAGAAGAGCAGTCAGCAGGAAGTGAGTGTCCATACGGCTATTGAGTCTGTCGAGCAAGTCAATGAATTGGTATTTCTAAATACAGCTGTCCAGAAAATTGTGACCGCTAAGAACTACACGGTCTTATTTGGTCAAGAAATGCCCTTCTCAGAAAAATCAGCCCTCTTAATTATCAAGTACAAGGCAAAATTTGGTATCAAAAGTCCTGTATCCATTGAACATCTTTCTGAAAATCGGTACAAAATTTCCCTTCCAGCCTTTGAAGTTATTGGATTGGAATTAGATGCAGAAGAACCTTATACTTTATACGATAAGAGTGGCGAGATACTGAGTTTTGCGACGGAAGAAATCGATACTGCCCAACTCATCACCGATGAATTTCAGTCAGCAGAACAAGAAACGTTTCTAGCAGATTATCAGGAAGACATAAAAGAGTCAGCCAAAAACTACTATCAAAATTTATTTAATGCTATCTCACCTGAAATTCAACTAGAATTTGTTTTTAAAGAGTAAAAGTCTGGTTTACCAGGCTTTTTCTTATATTCACAAAATTTTCTGAATTTTTAATTGAAAATCACTTTCAAAAGTAGTAAAATAGTAAAAAATACCTTTGGAGAATACCTATGACAGTAACAATCGACTGGGAAAACCTTGGTTTTTCTTATATGAAACTACCTTACCGCTTCATCGCTCATTTCAAAAACGGCCAATGGTCTGAAGGGCAATTGACCGAAGATGCGGAACTGCACATTTCAGAAAGCTCACCAGCCCTTCACTACGGTCAGCAGGCCTTTGAGGGCCTTAAAGCCTATCGCACCAAGGAGGGGAAACTCCAGCTCTTTCGTCCAGACCAAAACGCTGAGCGCCTGCAACGAACAGCTGACCGCTTGCTCATGGAGCCTGTACCGACTGACCTTTTCATCAAGGCTTGTAAAGAGGTGGTCAAAGCCAATGCAGATTACGTTCCTCCCTATGGAACTGGTGGCACGCTCTATCTCCGCCCGCTCCTGATTGGTGTCGGCGACATCATCGGCGTAAAACCAGCAGAAGAGTACATTTTCACCATTTTTGCCATGCCGGTCGGAAACTACTTCAAGGGTGGTTTGGTTCCGACCAACTTCCTCATTCAGGACAAGTACGACCGTGCGGCACCAAATGGAACAGGGGCGGCTAAGGTTGGTGGCAACTATGCAGCATCGCTCTTGCCGGGCCAATATGCTAAAAAGCAGGGCTTCTCAGACGTCATCTATCTGGACCCAGCTACCCACACCAAGATTGAAGAAGTAGGGTCTGCTAATTTCTTTGGTATTACAGCTGATAACGAGTTTGTTACACCGATTTCGCCATCAATCTTGCCGTCCATTACCAAGTATTCTCTCTTGTATTTGGCAGAGCATCGTCTGGGAATGAAGGCAGTGGAACGAGAAGTCCTTGTCGAAGAATTAGACCAGTTTGTCGAAGCAGGAGCTTGCGGAACAGCTGCAGTCATCTCACCAATTGGTGGTATCCAGATTGCAGACAAACTCCATGTTTTCCATAGTGAAACAGAAGTAGGACCTGTCACTCGTAAATTATATGGCGAATTAACAGGTATCCAGTTTGGTGATATTGAAGCGCCAGAAGGCTGGATTGTCGAAGTAGAATAATTTCAGAAGGCTTGCACTTGCAAGCTCTTCTCTTTTTTTGTAGAATAGTAAAAGTGAGGTTTGAAAATGAGTAAAAAAGATAAAAAAATTGAAATTCAGATTGAAGATAGCAAAGTTCTTGTCAATAGAGAAGAGTTCCCTGGCTACCGCCTTGTTATAGGTAAAAAAGTAATTGGAGAAATTGCAGAATTGGCTGAAAATAACTTTGCAGTTATTAAAAATGGAAATACCGAAAGCTTTTACAAAAAATTAGAAAAAGCAGTCGGAAATATTATTGAAAATTATAATTTAAGTCACTAAAAGGCTTGTAATAGTCGCTATTTTATGTTAGAATAGTGACTGTTAGTGCACGGAGAGATAGCGAAGAGGCTAAACGCGGCGGACTGTAAATCCGCTCCTTCGGGTTCGGGGGTTCGAATCCCTCTCTCTCCATGTCTAAGATACTAAGGGCGTCAAACGCATAGTAAAAATAGGAAGTTGACTGCAAATCCTGATTTGCTAGGCGACTTATCTTTTTTACACAGCGTTTAGCCCGAGTTCATTTCAGAATACTATCTTAGAAAATGTTTTGGGGTATCGCCAAGCGGTAAGGCAAGGGACTTTGACTCCCTCATGCGTTGGTTCGAATCCAGCTACCCCAGTAAAGGTACTAGATATAGTCTAGTTCGTCAAAGATGTCTAATTGTTGTTGTCCTTGCGTGTGCCTTAAATAAAATATATTTTATGTTGGGTCGAAAGACCTGATTGTCGGAGGTTTTTTTATAATGAACGAATTTGAAGATTTGTTGAACAGTGTAAGCGAAGTTACACCTGGTGATGTGGTAACTGCAGAAGTATTGACAGTTGATGCTGGTCAAGCAAACGTAGCTATCTCAGGTACTGGTGTTGAAGGCGTATTGACTCTTCGTGAGTTGACTAACGACCGTGATGCTGATATCAACGACCTTGTAAAAGTTGGTGAAACACTTGAATTGTTAGTACTTCGCCAAGTTGTTGGTAAAGATACAGACACTGTTACTTATCTTGTATCTAAAAAACGTTTGGAAGCACGTAAAGCATGGGACAAGCTTGTTGGTCGTGAAGAAGAAGTTGTTACAGTTAAAGTAACTCGTGCCGTTAAAGGTGGTCTTGCAGTTGAATTTGAAGGTCTTCGTGGTTTCATCCCAGCTTCAATGATCGACAGCCGTTTCACTCGTAACACTGAGCGTTTTGTAGGTCAAGAATTTGATGCTAAAATCAAAGAAGTTGATCCTGCTGAGAACCGTTTCATCTTGTCACGTCGTGACGTTGTTGAAGCAGAAGCTGCAGCTACACGTGCTGAAGTATTCGGTAAATTGGCAGTTGGTGAAGTTGTGACTGGTAAAGTTGCACGTATCACAAGCTTTGGTGCATTCATCGACCTTGGTGGTGTAGATGGTTTGGTACACTTGACTGAATTGTCACACGAGCGTAACGTATCTCCTAAATCAGCTGTAACAGTTGGTGAAGAAGTTGAAGTTAAAGTTCTTGCAATCGACGAAGTTGAAGGTCGCGTATCATTGTCATTGAAAGCTACACAGCCTGGTCCATGGGATGGCGTTGAGCAAAAATTGGCAGCTGGCGATGTAATCGAAGGTAAAGTAAAACGCTTGACTGACTTCGGTGCTTTCGTTGAAGTATTGCCAGGTATCGATGGTTTGGTACATATCTCACAAATTTCACACAAACGTGTTGAAAATCCAAAAGATGCTTTGTCAGTAGGTCAAGAAGTAACTGTTAAAGTTCTTGAAGTAAACGCAGCTGATGAGCGTGTATCACTTTCTATCAAAGCTTTGGAAGAGCGTCCAGCAGCAGTTGAAGGTGAAGAAAAAGCTGAAAAACGTGCTCCACGTCCACGTCGTCAAAAACGTGAAGAAAAACGTGATTACGAATTGCCAGAAACTCAATCTGGATTCTCAATGGCTGACCTTTTCGGTGACATTGAATTGTAATTCATATAAAAACTTGCCTTGTGCAAGTTTTTCCTTTCCACCCTTAGTGTAATGGATATCACGTAAGATTCCGGTTCTTGAGATGGGGGTTCGATTCCCTCAGGGTGGACTAAATTGAAAAGCCTGGATTAACAGGCTTTTTTGTTATATTATATCAAGGAGGCATGATATGTTACATTTTGAAAATGACTATAATAAAGGTGCCCATCCTACCTTGCTAGAAGCCTTAGTTGCAAGCAACCAAGAAGGGTTATCTGGATATGGCACTGATAAATATACTGAATCTGCTATCGAAAAAATCAGACTTGCTACGGACTGTCCTCATGCACAAGTTACGTTTTTAGCAGGTGGCACGCAGACCAATCAAATTGTCATTTCGTCTATGTTAGCTTCCTATGAAGGAGTCATTGCGGCGGATACTGGGCATATTGCAGTTCATGAAGCGGGGGCAATTGAATTCACAGGCCATAAAGTGTTGGCTTTACCGCATACGGATGGCAAACTTGTCGCAAATGCAGTTGAGAACTATATTTCCGATTTCTACGCAGATGCTAATCATGCTCATATGGTTCATCCTGGTATGGTCTATATTTCCCATCCAACAGAGTATGGTACACTTTATAGCAAGTCAGAGTTAGAAGCCTTGTCAACAGTTTGTCGTCATCACAACATCCCGCTTTTTTTAGATGGAGCTCGTTTGGGTTATGGTCTTGCTGCTCGTGAAACGGATCTTGATTTGAAGACAATTGCAGAGCTGACAGATGTTTTCTACATTGGTGGGACAAAACTCGGTGCCTTGATGGGGGAAGCTTTGGTATTTACAAAGAACAACCAGCCTAAGAATTTCGTATCGATCGTCAAACACCATGGTGCCTTGTTGGCGAAAGGAAGAGTGGCGGGTGTCCAGTTTGATTGCTTATTTACTGATGACTTGTATCTTGAATTGGGGCGTCATGCTATCGCAATGGCAGAGCAACTGACCCAGATTTTGGAAGAGAAAGGTTTTAAATTCTATCTCAAATCTCCAACCAATCAGCAATTTGTTATTGTTAAGAATGAAGAATTGACTAGATTGACAGAAGCTGGAATTGCCTATGGCTTCTGGGAAAAATACGACGATAGCCACAGTATCATCCGCTTTGCGACCAGCTGGTCAACTAGTCAAGCAGATATTGATGAATTGAGAAATAGATTATAGCAATCATGACCACCCGTCAAACGGGTGGTTTGAACAAGGGCTATAAGCCCACATCACCAGCCAGCGCCTAAAGACGCTGGCTTTCACTTTGTTCAAGCCTCACTGCTTTTGACTCGTCACTAGCCTCT
>NZ_JAOTGL010000005.1:0-93569 GCF_044427045.1 Streptococcus sp. 2022WUSS135 | reverse complement strand
ACATCTATTTTTATAATCATCAACGATTTCAAGAACGCAACAACGGCCTTGCCCCTCTTGAAATGAGGAACAAGGCCGTCGCCTAATCTTTTATTATTTCATTGTCCACTTGACAGGGAGCAGTTCACTGGATGAAGGAGTTTTTTGTACGCTACTCTAGTCATTTTGACAATTTTCATAAACTTTTTGACAAAAATTATTATTTTTTTGACAAAGATACTTGTCAAAAAGAAAAAGAAGTGTTACAATGATATCGAGATAAAGAGATGAAAACGGATTCATCGGGTAAATAAACAGAAAGTAGGAATAAATATGAAAAAGATTAACAATATTGACATCAAACGTTTTGTACAACTTATCGCTATCATCTATCTAGTTTTTGTCCTACTGGCTGACATAATGAAGTGACAGCAGTTGGATAATACCTATGTCATTCTTGCCATTTGCACCATTGCTGTGACAGATGAGAACTTGCGGAAACTAGGTAGCAGAAAAGAGTAAAAGGAAAAATTAGTCGAAAGTAAGTGGTGGAAAGTTATGAAAAACAATAGCAATAAAAAAGGAATTTTGATTACAGGAACAACCATTGCGCGTGCAGTTGAAATAGGGGCAATTCTATTATTGGTTTACATTCTTCTTTCTGATTTGCTGGGATGGAGCGATATGGACACAGTACTAATGACTACTCTAATTGCTTCAATTGCTTGTATCGAAGCAAGTTTACAAATGGAGAAAAAAGAAAATAAGCAAAAGGAGACACGACATGAAACGTAACATTTCAGCAGATGTGGCAGCGATTGTGATTACAGGGGCCTGTATTGTCGGCTTACTGATTGGAGTTGCTCTAGGACTATATAGTTTAGTTTAGTCTAGGTTGTAGGTAAATGAAGGAGATAGACCATGAAACGACACATTTCAGCAGATATGGCAGCGATTATTATTGCAGGGGCCTGTATTGTCGGCTTACTGATTGGAGTTGCTCTAGGACTATATAGTTTAGTCTAGCTTGTAGGCGAATGAAGGAGAAGAAACATGGAAGCGAAAATGAAATTATATGAAGTTAATATCATGGAAAATAAGAAATTTGTATGGGGATTGAATATTCTTGCGGTTGCCCTCATCTTTCCATTTGCCTTCGTATTTGGAATGATAGGCAGTTGGTTGATAGCTAACGGTTTGCAATACTCGGAACTGGACGTGTCGGAGGTATGGTTGCTTTTCCCTCTCTATATTCTTTTAATAGTTGTGCACGAGGCTATCCACGGCATCTTCTTCAAGGTTTTTTGTCCTGAAAATCCTGTCAAATACGGGTTTAAATGGAAATCGGGGATGGCCTATGCGACCAGTCCAGGTTCACTCTACAATCGGATGCAAATGCTAGTAATCAGCTTGGCTCCCTTTGTTGTGATTAGTTTGGGCTTGACCATGTTAGCAGGTTTGGGGATGATGAATACCACTCTTTACTTCATGGTAGCAACCATGCATGCGGCCTCTTGTGCAGGCGATTTCTACTATACTTATCTTTTATTGGTCAAGTTTGCCAAGGAAAATATAGCTGTCGAAGACACAGAAACAGGCTTGATTATCTACCAAGCCTAGAAAGGAAAATTCATGGAATATGTCTTAAAAAATCGGCTCAAGGAATTGCGAGCCAGAGATGGTCTCAATCAGACAGAGCTAGCAAAATTAGCAGAGGTATCACGGCAGACTATTAGCTTGATTGAACGGGGCGAATACACGCCCTCGGTGGTCATTGCTATGCGAATTTCACAAATTTTTAATGAAAATGTGGAGAATGTCTTTCAATTAGTGGAGGTAGAAAAATGAAACAGGGAAAACAAATTTCAACGAAACAAAGATGGATGAGATATTCAGCCTATATGCTGATTTCAGCAATTTTGGGTGGCTTTATCGGTTTCTTTGGAGTATTAATCTTTAAATTCAACCTGCCTTCTTATCTCAATTTAGATAACTTTCTAATTTGTTTGAGGATTATTACATTTGTAATTTTCGCTGGAACCGTATATTTTGGTGTTAAAGCTAATCAAAATTATAAACTTTATCATTCCATTTCAGATGAGGATGAAGAACGCGTTGATGAACTATATAAGAAAATGTATCGTAACCTAGAATATGCGACCATTTCATTCAATGTTGCTGTATCATTGACATTGTTAAATTTGGTTTTAGGATTCGGGGTTACTTTCTTAGAAGAGAGTGCAGTTATGTATGGTTCCATTCTTGACGTAGTTTTCTATGTTATCCTTCTCATCTCTCAGGTTTTTATTGTGAAACTAACTCAGAAAATTCGTGACTATAAGTTGTCCGCTTTTGCTACGGTAAAAGAAATGAAAGACTTTGCTGAGGCAATGGACGAAGGTGAGAAACAAGCAAACTACAAAATGAGTTTCCAAATCGTCTTCACTTTGAATCAAATCGTGTTACCAGGTTTATATCTTTTCCTATTTGTACTTAGCATGCTATTGCAGGAACGACAAATTACGGCTTTTCTAGTTGTTGCATTTTTACATATTTACATCAATGTGATGCAGGTTCGCATGATCCGTCGTTATTTTAAATAATGAAAGGTTTTGGTAGTGATTATGAAAGAGAATAAAAAGTTTACATCGATTCTAAAAATTGTTTATTTCGTGGGGTTAATCGGCCTTGGTATGTACGCAGTTGGCTATATTTTCGGAGAGTGGCTGGCTACTGGGCAGATTGATTTGTCAAATCTGAATATTCTATTGCCATTGGTTTTGGGCTTGCCAGCTCTGCTGTCGTCATTTAGTTTCTCTTTTATTACTTCGTTAACTCGCCTTGCCTAACTCCAGTTATGCCTGCGGCTCGTTGCCTCGTACTAAAAGTAAACTAAAAGACTTTATCTTTCAACAAACGAAAAATAATTATTTATATTAAGGTGATTGCTATGAATAGACTTGGAAGTGTCAAAGATTGGAATGTGGTTAAAAATTGGAAGTTTCTCTTAGTGGGACTGGCTGTCGTTGCACTAAATGTATTGACCCAGTTGACCATGTTTATCCTACCAAATTTTGATGGGAATAACATATTGATTGCTGCAGCCCTTTTATTGTTAGCCGTGGTGCTTGGTCTTATATTGACTGGTAAATTAGGTCTATGGAAAGGTGAGCAGAAGTGGGGGATGGGTGCGAATGCTGGTTTTGTAGCCCTCGCCTTTATCGTTATGTTTGGTTTGAAAATAATTGGTGGGCAATTGATTATGCTGGAAGAAGGATACGGTCAAACGACTGCCAATCAGGAAATTATCAACAATTCAGGCTTGCCAACCTTAATTTTGTTTCTCTTTGCAGTTTTCTTTGCTCCAGTTTTGGAGGAACTGCTTTTCAGAGGGATTCTTATGGGGAAAGTCTTTGGTAAGGATTCGATTGTGGGATTATTGCTATCGAGTTTTCTGTTTGGACTTATTCACAATCCGACCAATATCGGATCTTGGGTTGTCTACGGAGGTATGGGCCTGGTCCTGGGACTCGCTTATCGTATTTCTGGCAAATATACAAACGTACTCATCCTACACAGTCTGAATAATCTTCTCGGATTTTTGTTGATGCTACTGATGCAGAGTCTGGGCTTGATATAGGAGGATACGATGGAACTATTTTTATGGATTCTTGTAGGATTTTTATTTTTCAATTCTCTATCAGATAGGAAAAAAGTGAAGCAGTTGCAAGCTAGGGTAAAAAAGTTGCAGAAAACTACAAAAGGAGAAAATCAGATGTCAGTTTTATTGAAAGAATTGGTCGGAAGTAAGGCTAAAATCCGCTTTGATGAGGAATTTATGACCATTTACGAATACAGCATTTTAGCTGTGGATGAGGATTGGGTTAAAATTTCTCGTGAATTAGCGGAAGGAGAGATTGAAACCAAGTTGGTACGAATTGATAATATTGTTGATTTGAGTTTTTAGGGAGGGAGTATGTTAAAATTTATCAAACACATTGCATTATTGTTTTTATTTTTTGTTGCTTATCAAATTATTTCTGGTTTTTTGATGGTAGGACCGTCATTACAAGCTATTCCAGAATTTCCAGCTCAATTGATTGTGAATATGATTTTGATTTGTGCGATTATTGGCATTGTTCTCGGAATTGCATTTACAATTGTATTATGGAAATTTGTGTATTCTCGGCATACCATTGACTATAGTGTATCTTCATCATGGTTCCATAAGATTCAATGGCCTATTTTGCTCTATATTGCATTTTTCATCTTCCAACTTTTGGTACCTATATCTGAAAGTCAAAATCAAACCTTGGTCATCCAATTTGTGTCTGCCTACCCCTTGGTTTCATTTTTATCAGTCGTAATCTTTGCTCCGATTTTAGAGGAGTTGATTTTTAGAGGTTTGTTGGCGACCTATTTCTTCCCTAAAATGGCAGATATGAAGGCTGTTGGAATCTATCTTGCTGTAACGGGTTCTTTGTTTAGTTTGGTCCATATGCCAACAACCATTCCGCAGTTTCTAATTTATTTCACTATGGGTCTCAATCTTGGTTGGCTCTATTTAATTAGACGAGATATTCGCTATCCGATTGCGCTACATATGTTAAATAATGGAATTTCCTATTTGATGATTCTATTTTTGGTATAGTCATTTAGTTTGCTTTTAGTACTCGCTTCAAAGGTTCGGGAGCCTTTGAAGGCTGGAGATAGGGCGAAACAAGTTCGCCTCAATAGCTACAGGTTGCTAGAACAGCCTAAAAGCTGTTCTAGGTTGGAAATAAGGAAACGACGTTTCCTCGCTCGTCGAAGTAATCAAAGATAAACTGATATGACTATATAAAATGAATTACAGAATATATGATTGAGATAGATGGTACCTTGTTGCACGTTGCAATAGGGTATTTTTTATTTAGAGTAGTAAACACAGGGTAAAAATGTTAGTGTTTGAGTTCCTGTTAACATCTCGGAGGAGTGGTTGATTTTTCGAATATTCTGGAGATTGTTTGAGGTGGGAAATTGGTAGTGAGGGAGTTTGTCGTATCACTTCCCGCTCCCATTTTGTATGGTTTACTTTCGTGAATGTAGTATAGCCAATTTTGGATAGTATATGAATAATGACATGTAAAATGTTTACTAATGATTGATAAAATCGAAGAAGAAAATCATATTTGTGCTAAGTATATTTTATTGCTTGGGGAATGAAGATACTCGAATTTTATAAGATTATATCAAGATTCGTTTTGAAAGTATTTAAAATAAATGATAAAAATCGTTGACAAAACCGGTTTACTATATTACAATACAATTTGTAAACGCTTTACAAAATAAAATACAAGGGAGTTACGAATATGAATCAGCAATTTTCATTGGATCAATTTTCTCTGAGAGGAAAAATTGCATTGGTAACAGGAGCATCGTATGGGATTGGCTTTGCGATTGCATCAGCCTATGCAAAAGCAGGGGCGACAATTGTTTTTAATGATATTAATCAAGAGTTGGTTGATAGGGGAATGGAAGCCTATAGGGCAGCAGGTATTAATGCGCATGGCTATGTTTGCGATGTAACTGATGAGGATGGAATACAGGCTATGGTTGCTCAAATTGAAGCAGAAGTTGGAGTTATTGATATTCTAGTGAATAATGCTGGTATTATTCGTAGGGTTCCAATGATTGAAATGACAGCAGCTCAATTTCGTCAAGTTATTGATATTGACCTAAATGCTCCGTTTATTGTTTCTAAAGCGGTTATTCCATCTATGATTAAAAAGGGGCATGGGAAAATTATCAATATTTGTTCCATGATGAGTGAGTTAGGACGAGAAACAGTGTCTGCTTATGCAGCGGCTAAAGGTGGGCTTAAGATGTTGACGAAGAATATTGCTTCGGAATACGGTGAAGCCAATATACAATGTAACGGCATTGGTCCTGGGTATATTGCAACTCCACAAACAGCTCCGTTACGTGAACTCCAGAAGGATGGTTCTCGTCATCCATTTGATCAATTTATTATCGCGAAGACCCCTGCAGCTCGTTGGGGTGAAGCTGAGGATTTGATGGGTCCAGCAGTCTTTTTGGCAAGTGATGCTAGTAATTTTGTGAATGGGCACATTCTTTATGTTGATGGAGGAATTCTAGCTTACATTGGTAAACAGCCGGAAGCGTAATAAACGAATTAACAAATTTAACAAATTTTGATATAAGAAGGGAAAAAACGATGAAAATTGCACTTATTAATGAAAATAGTCAGGCGGCTAAAAATAGTCTTATTTTTGAAACATTGAAGTCAGTAACAGATGCTAAAGGGTATCATGTTTTTAACTATGGAATGTATGGTAAAGAGGGAGAAAGTCAGTTGACTTATGTACAAAATGGTCTGCTGGCTTCAATCCTTCTAGTTAGTAAGGCAGCGGATTTTGTTATTACAGGTTGTGGCACGGGGGTAGGTGCCATGTTGGCGGCTAATAGTTTTCCAGGGGTAGTTTGTGGCTTCGCGGTAGATCCGACGGATGCATACCTCTTTTCACAGATAAATGGAGGAAATGCTTTGTCTCTGCCATTTGCAAAGGGATTCGGTTGGGGAGCTGAATTAAATCTCAAATTGCTTTTTGAGCGACTGTTTGCAGAGGAAATGGGGGGCGGTTATCCCCGTGAACGCGTTATTCCAGAACAACGAAATACCCGTATTTTGAATGAAATGAAAGCAGTCACCTATAAAGACTTACTGACAGTACTTCAAGAAATTGATCAAGATTTTTTGAAAGAAACTATTTCAGGTGAACATTTCCAAGAATATTTCTTTGCCAACTGTCAGGACGAGTCAATTGCAGCATATTTAAAAACAGTATTAGAAAGTTAAAGAGTGAGGGGCGGTTATGAAGAAGGTATTACTGATTGGTGAACCTTTAATTCGCATTACACCAACAAACTATCAAGAATTGACAGATGGTGTAGAAAGTCGTGTGTTTTTTGGAGGTTCAGAAATAAATGTCGCTTGTAATCTTCAAGGATTTGGATGTGAAACCAAGCTTTTGACCGCACTACCACAAGGCTCTCTAGGTGATAGATTTTTAGATTTCTTAGATGGGAAAGGGATTGATACTTCCAGTGTTCAACGTAAGGGGGAACGTGTGGGAGTATACTACATGGAAGCAGGATTTGGTTGTCGTTCTAGTCAAGTCTACTATGATCGGGGTCAGTCTAGTTTGGAAGCTATTCAAGTCGATCATTTTGATATGGATCAATTGTTTTTAGAGGTTGGGTTGGTTCACTTTAGTGGTATCACCGTGGCCATTGGTTCAGCTGTTAGGGAATGGCTTGTTCAAGTATTAAAAGAAGCAAAGCGTCGTAAAATTCCAATTTCGATGGATCTTAATTGGCGTTCTAAGATGATTGGATTAAGAGATGCAAAAAAAGTGTTCTCGCAATTTGCAACCTATGCAGACTATTGTTTTGGTCTGGAACCTATTATGGCTAATGAAAAAGATTGGGAATTATTTGAAAGAGATACGGCTACTGTCCATACAATAAGAGAACGGATGCAAACTTTAAAGGAAGCCTATAAGTTTCAAGCAATCTTCCATACGATTAGGCAGACAGATGAACTAGGCAGAAATTTGTATAAGGCTTACGGATTGGCTGATGAATTTTGTTGCTCTCAAGAATTGAAAACTCAGGTGTTACAACGTGTTGGCAGTGGTGATGCGTTTGTTGCTGGGGCATTATATAAATTGTTAGAGAGGACGTCGTTAAAGGCGATTTTAGATTTTGCAGTTGCTAGCGGAACTTATAAATGCAGCATAGAAGGGGATCACATGCGGCAATCTCTTAGCAAAGTTGAGTCTTTATTAGAGGGGAAAAATGACATTATACGATAAAGGAGAAAAAATGAGTCCATCACAAATTATTTCAAAATTGAAGGAGCAAGGGCTTGTTGTAGTCGTTAGAGGAGATGACAAAGAAGTCGGATTTGAGACGGCACAGGCCTGTATTGCAGGAGGAATTACAGCTATAGAGGTTGCTTATACAAATCCTGATGCGAATATGATTATTACAGAACTTAGTCGATGCTATAAAGATGATGTTTCTGTTTTAATTGGGGCTGGAACGGTTCTAGATTCTGTAACGGCACGGCAAGCCATTATGGCAGGAGCAAGTTATATTGTTTCACCATCTTTTAATATAGAAGTTGCAAAAATCTGTCATCTTTATGCAGTGCCATATCTTCCGGGCTGTATGACTTTAACGGAGATTACAAATGCTTTGGAAGCAGGCTGTGAAATGGTTAAACTGTTTCCTGGTAGTGTTTTGGGGACAAACTATATTACTGCAATCAAAGGACCATTACCGCATGTTTCAATCATGGTAACCGGTGGAGTAAAGCTTAATAATGTTTCAGAATGGTTTAACGCTGGTGCAACTGTTCTTGGTATTGGTGGGGAATTTAATCAATTAGCTACTAAAGGAGAGTTCGGTACAATTCAAGAATTAGCGTCCTCTTATACAAGTGTTAGAGATAAGATGAAGTAGTTTATTTCAAAATAAGGACTGTATTTTAACGTTTTCACTTTCTCCTGCCTCCAACGGGGTTGAATGTGGGAGAAAGTGAGATGTTACAGGGGAAATTTTGAACGGAAACATGGAGAGATTTGGTGCTCCTATTTATGAAAAGAGGGAGCTGGAGAATATTTTTTAAATAAAAGTCCAACAAAATATAAAACGCTTACATTTTTTTATAAAATCTATTGACAAGTGGTTGTCAATAGTCTACAATACAAAGTGTAGGTAAACCGGTAAAGTTAAAAGGAGAGAATTATGATTAAAGTGATTGTCGTTGCTCATGGACAGTTTGCTAGTGGGATTCTTACTTCACTAAAGTTAATTGCAGGAGAGGTGGAGAATATTGAGGCAATTGATTTTAGTGAAGGAATGTCGGCGCAAGAACTAAAAGCACGCATCAAAGCAGCTATATTAGGCGAAAGAGAAGTTTTGATTTTAACTGATTTACTAGGAGGTACGCCTTTTAAAGTTAGTGTAGAATTAGCAGCAGAACAGAAAGAGCAGAATGTTGTCGTTCTTTCAGGTTTAAATCTTGCGATGATTTTGGAAGCGAATTTTTCACGGTTAACAGATGATTTAGAACAATTGGTTAGTAAATTGATTACCACCTCTAAAGATGGAATCGTTGATTCGGTCAGTCTGTTAGCAGAGGATAACCATGATGAAGAGTTATTTGAAGATGGTATATGAGGGAGAGATGTATGATTAAGGACGTTTTGATTGAGTCAATTGTCAAAAAAAGAGAGTTTAGAAATTCCACTCTATTGAGTAAGAAAGAAGTTGAGGCTGCAATAGAATTGGCGATTCAACAACTTGTTATCAATTGTGAATATTTTGGTGAGTCGTTCCCAACTCCGGCCACATTTGATAACCATTATCCAAAGATGGATAATATAGAGTGGACAAATGGTTTTTGGACGGGTGCGCTTTGGTTAGGACATGAGTATTCTTTGAACAACAAAATGAAAGCGCTGGCAAAAAAGAATACGACATCTTTCTTGGAACGTGTCAAACAAAGAATTGAATTGGATCATCATGATTTGGGATTCCTGTATTCACCATCAACAGTAGCTGATTATAAATTGACAGGTAGTAAAGAGGCTTTAGAGGCTTCGCTCTTGGCTGCTGATAAATTAATGGAGCGCTATCAAGAAAAGGGCGGTTTTATTCAGGCCTGGGGGCAACTTGGTAAAGCAGAAGATTATCGACTGATTATTGATTGTTTGTTGAATTTACAATTACTTTTCTTTGCTTATGAGGAGACAGGTGAGCAGAAATATTATGATGTAGCTCTTAGTCATTTCTACGCTTCTGTTAATACAGTTATTCGAGATGATGCTTCAACATTCCATACCTATTACTTTGACCCTGAAACAGGAAAACCGCTCAAAGGGGTTACTCGACAAGGATTTAGTGATGACTCTTCCTGGGCGCGTGGTCAATCTTGGGGTATTTACGGTATTCCGTTAGCTTACCGTAAAATTAAAGATCCCGCATGTTTAAATTTGTTTAAAGGAGTAACCAACTACTTTCTTAATCGTTTGCCAGAGGATAACGTTTCCTATTGGGACTTAATTTTTAATGATGGTAGTGGGCACGCTCGTGATTCTTCTGCGACAGCAATAGCGGTTTGTGGTATTCACGAGATGCTTAAATATTTGCCAGAAGTTGATGAGGACAAGGAAACTTATAAATACGCTATGCACACGATGCTACGGTCCTTGATTGATAACTATGCTAACCGTGAGTTAGCTCCAGGTCGCCCATTGCTTCTACATGGGGTCTACTCTTGGCATTCAGGAAAAGGTGTCAATGAAGGAAATACTTGGGGCGATTATTATTACTTAGAAGCTTTGCTTCGTTTTTATAAAGATTGGGAATTATATTGGTAGGAGGTTAAAATGGCAACACCAAATATTGTAATGGCTCGTATTGATGAGCGACTAATTCATGGACAGGGACAACTATGGGTTAAATCCTTAGGTTGTAATACTGTCATCGTGGCAAATGATAAGGTTAGTGAGGATAAGATTCAGCAGACATTAATGAAAACGGTTATTCCTGATTCAGTAGCTATGCGTTTCTTCTCTTTGCAGAAAGTGATTGATGTGATTCATAAGGCTAATCCTGCTCAAACTATTTTCTTAGTTATTAAAGATTTGCAAGATGCACTAACTTTGGTTAAAGGTGGAGTGCCAATCACAGAATTAAATATTGGAAATATTCATAATGCGCCTGGAAAAACGCAAGTAACACGGTCTATCTTTTTTGGTTCAGAAGATAAGGCTATAGTGAGAGAGTTGAACGATGTTTATAAGATTCGCTTCAACACAAAGACAACGCCTTCTGGTAATGATGGGGCAGTTGAAGTTAATATATTGGATTATATTTAAAAAATAAGGAGAATTATCATGACGATCAGTCTAATTCAAGCAGCTCTTATTGGTCTGTGGACAGCTTTCTGTTTTAGCGGTCTATTATTGGGGCTTTACACAAACCGATGTATCGTGCTTTCTTTTGGGGTCGGAATCATTTTAGGAGATCTACCAACGGCTTTAGCTATGGGTGCTATCAGTGAGCTGGCATACATGGGATTTGGTGTTGGTGCTGGGGGGACCGTTCCTCCAAATCCAATCGGACCTGGTATTTTTGGTACTTTGATGGCTATTACAAGTGCTGGAAAAGTAACACCAGAAGCAGCTTTAGCACTTTCAACACCTATTGCGGTAGGTATTCAATTCTTACAAACTTCAGCATATACTCTACATGCGGGTGCTCCAGAATCAGCTATCAAACATCTTCGTGCAGGAAACCTTTCTAAATTTAAACGTGTTGCAAATGGTACAGTGATTACTTTCGCCTTTTTAGGATTTGCTCTCGGTTTCTTGGGTGCCTATTCAATGGATACTCTTTTGAAATTGGTTGAAATGATTCCACCAGTATTATTAACTGGATTGAGTGTGGCAGGTAAGATGCTTCCAGCTATCGGTTTTGCAATGATTTTGTCTGTAATGGCTAAGAAAGAATTGATCCCATTTGTGTTGCTTGGCTATGTTTGTGCAGCCTATCTACAACTGCCTGTAATTGGTATCGCAATTGTCGGTAGTATCTTTGCACTTAAGGAATTCTTTAATAAACCAGAACAAGTGGCAGTGAAACAGGAGGAAGCACACGATGACTGGATCTAAACTAACTAAAAAAGATTATCTCAACACATCTCTACGGGCCTTCTTCTTGCAGAATGGTTTCAATTACAGTAATTATCAAGGGATTGGCTATGCAAATGTCATGTATCCAGCTTTTAAGAAGCATTTTGGTGACGACAAAGAAGGATTAACTAAAGCTTTAGAAGAAAACTGTGAGTTTTACAATACCAATCCACATTTTCTTCCATTCATTACTAGTCTTCATTTGGTCATGTTAGAAAATGATCTCCCAGAAGAAGAGACTCGTGGGATTAAGATGGCACTGATGGGGCCGTTGGCAGGAATTGGTGACTCACTTTCACAATTTGTATTAGCCCCACTTTTATCTACGATTGCTGCCTCTCTAGCAGGTCAAGGACTGGTTATGGGACCGATTCTTTTCTTCCTTGGAATGAACATTATCTTGACCTCTATCAAGTTATTGACTGGTTTGTATGGCTATAAATTTGGTACCAGCGTGATTGATAAATTGAGTGACCAAATGGCAACAATTTCTAAGGTAGCCAATATCATCGGTGTGACAGTTATCTCTGGTTTAGCAGTAACCTTTGTAAAAATTTCGGTGCCAATTACCTTTGCGGCGGGTGAATTAACAGAAGGAGCAGATCAGAAAATTGTAACCATCCAGGGAATGTTAGACAAGATTGCCCCTGCATTGCTTCCAGCCTTGTTTACGATTTTAGTTTATTATCTCATCAAGAACAAGAAATGGACTACCTATAAATTGGTTATCTTGACAGTTATCATCGGTATTTTGGGTAGCTGGTTGGGCATCCTTGCATAAGCAATTATGGATCAACAAACACTCTACTATGCACTAATTATTTTAGTAGCTCTATCGACCATACTTCCTGTACTCACTTCTTATGTCAATCGTAAACGACAACAAAAAGCTCTTGAGGAGCAACTGGAAAAACGCCAACGCTACTTATCAACCTTACAGGCTGGAGATGAGGTTATCCTCTTCTCTGGACTGCATGGTAAAATTATCAAACTAACAGATAGCTTGGTAGAACTACAGATTGCAAAAGGCATTATTGTTTACGTTGAAAAAGAGTCGATTATGGGAAAAGCCAAAGAACTACTTTTTACGAAGTAGTTCTTCTTTCTTTAAGAGAGAAAAGCGATTGCGAAATAAAAAATGTTGTAGTAACATTGTTTTACACTATATAAAAAGGAAAGGAAATACCAATGGGGATTTTTACCAGTCAAACGAAGCGATATTATAGCATTCGTAAATATAAAATTGGAGTTTGTTCAGCTCTTATTGCGCTGTCTATATTGGGAACAAGGGTTGCAGCCAATCAGTTGCCAAGTACAGAAACAGCTAGTCCACAAACTAGTCAGTTAGTGGAAACAACTTCAGAAGCGACAGAAGTAGCTAATCATACGACAGAACCAGTAACGACAAGTGAGGTCAGCTCTGAAGCTAGTCCTGTTACGTCAACAGAAAGCCAGCCTTCAAGCACCGCTGCAGAAACTGTTGCCAGTCCGCAAGCTGTTCAGGCGACAAAAGAAGAGAAGAACCTAGTAGCCAATGGGGAGTTCATCAGTACAACGGCACCATCAGGAAACTGGAAAAAATCGGCTGCCACAGACTGGGAAACGTGGATTCCGAATGATATTAAAAAAGAAAATGGAGCTGTTTCTATTGATGATGGGAAACTTCATATTTCTTCAACAAATACTTACCGAGTGGCAGTGCACCAAACAGTGGATGTAGATCCTAGCAAGCGCTACCTCTTTAGCTATGATGTCGAAACCAAGGATCTGAAGGGAAGCGGTGTTCGTGTTCGCTTGCGCAGTTTGACTGCAGAAGGCAAGGATTTGAGCCCGCAAGAATTTACTTTCACAAATTTTGTGGCTGGTACACAACAAAGAAAGGTGGAGAAGGAGTTAACAGTTTCTCCCGAAACTCGTAAATTGAAGGTAGAGCTGTTTTTTGAGAATGGTATAGGTCAAGCCTGGCTGGATAACATCTCGCTGGTAGAATATGCTGAAAAAACACCAGAAACACCAGAGTCAAGCCCAGAACTTGTCCAACCTGAAACAGGGGAAATTACCCTTGCCAGCAATAAGGTTTACCTGCCTGTTCGCCCAGACCTGACCTATCGTATTGCAGATGCGACTGTGGCCACTGTGGAGAAAAATATGATTCGTCCGCTTGTGGCTGGAAAAACTCAGGTAGATATTTATGATAAAGACACTAAACTATCTAGTTTCGAGCTGACAGTTACGAAGCATCAAGCAACAGTCTTTGATACCTTAAGGAACAACTGGGAAGATATTTCTTTAGCCAATAAACGCTACCAATCTAATGATACTCAGATGAAAGCCTTTCTAGGGCGTTTAGATGCCGGCGTAGCTTCTTCTCTTAAAAAATGGGTTGAACCAACAGAGCAGGGCAAAACGATTTTCAACGATATTGACTTTAGTAAATCCAGCCACCTGACAACGGTCTATCGCCGCTTGGAGCAGATGGCTCAAGTAGTTGAGAATCCAGACTCAGCCTATTACCACGACCGCTCACTTACCGATTTGGTCAGAAAAGGAATGAACTGGCTTTACACCAATGTTTATAATGAAAATAAGTCAATTGATGGGAATTGGTGGGATTATGAAATTGGGACTCCGCGTGCAGTTGTCAATACATTAATCTACATGTATCCCTACTTTAGTCAGGAGGAGATTCTAACCTATACCAAACCGATTTCAAAATTTGTGCCAGATCCAACCACTATTCGTAAAACCTTGTCCAATCCTGTTCCAGCAGTGGGTGGTAATCAGACGGATTTGAGCAAGGTGGCCATCTTGGAAGGAGCTCTTCGCGAAGATGCTGACCGTGTGAGGGCTGGTGCGCAAGGTTTGACAACGATTATGAAATTTGTAGATAAGGGAGAGGGCTTCTACAAGGACGGCTCCTTTATCGACCACACCAATGTTGCCTACACAGGAGCGTACGGAAATGTCCTCATTGAAGGTTTTTCACAGTTACTACCAGTTATTCAGCCAACGGAGTTTGCCCTCAAGGAAGAACAGATCAACATTCTTTATGAATGGATTGAAAAAGCCTTTATGCCAATATTGGTTCGCGGTGAATTGATGGATATGACCCGCGGTCGTTCCATCAGTCGGGCAACTGGTGAATCACATGTTCAGGCCATGGAGATTTTAAGGTCTTTGGTCCGTATTGCAGAATCGGCTCAGCCTGAGCAAAAAACCAAACTTCTCTCCTTTGTTAAGGCGCAGCTGACCTCTGATACCTTCTATGACAGCTACCGCAGCCTCAAATCCTATAAGGATATTGATTTGGTCAACAAGCTTTTAACTGATAATCAAATCCCTGCTGAAGTGGATAAAGATTATATTGCAGCCTTCAACAATATGGATAAGTTTGTTTATCGAAGTGCTCAAGAAGGCTTTACCTTTGCTTTGTCCATGTACTCTTCT
Organism: Streptococcus sp. 2022WUSS135; assembly: GCF_044427045.1. Taxonomy (NCBI): domain Bacteria; kingdom Bacillati; phylum Bacillota; class Bacilli; order Lactobacillales; family Streptococcaceae; genus Streptococcus; species Streptococcus sp. 2022WUSS135. The sequence goes on along the minus strand of NZ_JAOTGL010000005.1, from coordinate 78,375 downwards.
AGAACTCAAAACTATGAAGATATGAACAATGAAAACCGCAAGGGTTGGTATACAGCAGATGGTATGTTTTACCTCTACAATGATGATTTGAGTCATTACAGTAACCACTACTGGGCAACAGTTGACCCGTATCGCTTACCGGGAACGACAACGACCAAGGACAAACGAGAAGACGGCAGTGGCGAGGTAACTCTTGCAAGTGACTTTGTTGGAGCAAGCCAGTTAGGCAACCGCTTGGCGACGATTGCAATGGATTTCAATAACTGGAACAATAGTCTGACTGCTCGTAAGGCTTGGATTGTTCTGGGAAATAAGATTGTTTTCCTAGGTACTGATATACAGCATCAATCTGCTCAAGGCGCCGTGACAACGATTGAAAATCGTAAACTCTTGACCGGAGAAAAATATAGCTATTACATAAATGGCCAGCCAGTTGATTTGTCCAAAGAAGTAGTGACAGATAAGACTCAATCCTTTTACATGACCAATGGCAAGGACAATCAGTCCATCGGCTATGTCTTCTTGAACCAATTGCCGACTCATGCCAAGTTAGATCAGCGAACCGGCAAATGGAGCGACATCAACCACAATCAGTCCAAAGAAGAAGTGAGCAATTCCTTTGTTAGCCTATGGCATGAACATGCACAAACATCAAGTAACTATGCTTATGTCCTTGTTCCAAACCAATCTATGGAAAAAGTAAATCAGGCAGCTGCTAGTGTGAAATTGCTTCATCAAGACAGGGATTTGCAAGTGGTATACGACCAAGAACAGAATGTCTGGGGCGTTGTGAAATACACGGATACAGCCTACAAGCTGACAGATGATATTACCTTAACAGATGCCGGTTTGTATACCATTCAGAAAGTCGAAGGTGGCTATCGCATCGCCTTTTACAATCCGTCTACCCGAACCGTAAAGAATGGCATTGAGTTGACAAAGGCAGGTTCCAGTCTGACTGTTGAGATGGAGCCAACGGCGGCTTATCCATCCACTGTCTGGAAGGTTACTATGCCAGAAGGTTCTGATAAACAAACTGGAAGTGTCGAAAAAACAGAAAAAGAAGAAAAACAACTCAAGGAAAACCAACCAAGTCCAGAGGTGAAACAAGTGGTTCATCATGCCGCTGAAAAAACAAAGCCGAGTAAGCCCCGTCTGCCCCAGACAGGAGAAGAAGCAAGTCTAGGTCTTGGTTTCTTAGGTTTGCTAACCTTGGGGGCAGTGGTGGATTTCAAGTGTCGCAGATCGCACTCCTAAATGAAATTCGTGGGTGAAGGGGGAGCGTGAAAGAACTCGACGGATAAAAAAGTTCGTCAACAAGTCTTTATTTCTAGTTGTTGAGCTGAAACAGTCTATCCCCAGACTGTTTCACTCCCACCCCCGCATAGTTGATTAGATCAGATTCGGAGTATGAAATACGAATTGCTGAGATTTGTTTTGGAACTCCTATCTCCAACCTTTAACAGTCCACTGAACTGTTAAAGCCGAACAATCACTGCGCTGAGATGTTGATATGAACTTTGAGGAGTGGATCTGGGCTTTGCCCAGCCTCTCTTCTTTTGGAGAAGCAATAGAGAAAGGACTTGTTATGCAAACAATATTCGAAAAAATAGTAGCTAATCAGTCAGCAGAGTCGGTCAAAACCTATATTCTCAATCAACAAGATGCAGCTTATAAAGAGCTTCTCCTTTCCTGTCAAAATTTATTAAATGATATTTTTATCTTTGAAGACAATTGGGATATGGAACCTTGTTCAGTCGGGTATCATCTTGCTCCTCTTGACTGGACAGCCGACTGCCATGGGGATGAGGAATGGACCTTTATGCTCAATCGGCAGGAATACTTGTGGAAATTAGTTTTGGCCTATCTGGTTGAAAAAGATTCGCACTACATGGAGCAGGTTAAACGGTTTATCTTTAGTTGGATAGAACAAGTGACAGATTGGTATCCTAAAAGAACGAGCAGTCGCACCTTAGATACAGCTATCCGTTGTTTAAGCTGGCTCAATATTCTCCCATTTTTAATTGATTGGGGCGGACTAAGTGAAGCTGAGCGTAGCCAACTGTTAGTATCCATTCAAAAACAATTATTTTATCTTCACAGTCATTACCGTGCCAAAGATACGTTGAGTAATTGGGGAATTTTCCAGACTAGCGCAATGCTCTTGGCCCATGCTTATATCGGCGATCAGGTGGATTTAGTAGAGCTTCACCATTTTGCTCGTCAGGAAATCGAAGAGCAAATTCAAACTCAGATATTGGAAGATGGAACTCAGTTTGAGCAGTCTTTTCTCTACCATGTGGAAGTTTATAAACTCTTGCTAAGACTAGCTTTCAGCTTGCCAGATTATCGAAAACAGTGGACACTTATTTTGAAAAAGATGGCAGACTATGTCTTACAGATGACGGGACCAGATGGTAAAAGTGTGGCTCTTGGCGATAGCGATGTTCATTGTACTTCTGACATCTTACAGATGACTGCGATTTTCTTTGAAGATGGCACCTACCTAGTAGATAATTCCAAGCTAGATTTAGGCGTTCTCTTCTTGGTCGGAGAAAATGGCTTGCGCATATTTGAACACTTAACCGCTCAACCCAGCTCGTCAGGGGGACAACATTTTTCTGAATCAGGTCACAGTATTGTCAAAGAAGTGGACAGCTATTTATGTTTCAAGGCCGGTCCCATGGGAAGTGCCCACAGTCATTCTGACCAAAACAGCTTGTGCTTTTACCACAAAGGACAACCGATAATCATCGACAGCGGTCGTTTCAGCTACCGTGAATGCGAGGAGCGCTACTTGCTTAAAAGTGCTTGGGCTCACAGCACTTGTATCCTTGATGACAACGCTCCAGAGCAGATAAAGGGTTCATGGGAATATGACACGTATCCTCAGTTTATTAGTCACAGTTATAAGGTTTTTGAACGCTGTCATTGGATGCAGGGCATTTATCAGGCTCAGACCAGCCAAGGCTTGCCTTACTGGCATAAACGACAGCTCCTTATGGTTGGAGGCGATTTATTGCTGATAGTGGATAGCGTTGATTGCTCAGGCCAGCATGAGTTGACCAGTCAATTGATTTTAGATGAAAGGGTCAAGATTGGAGAAGAGCAGTTAAATGATCTTCGGCTATATAGCCAAAAGGATTTTGAAATCCAGAAAACCGTGCGTTCTCCCAGATACAACCAACTAGTAGAGACCAATAAACTGGTCAAAAAAGAGAGTTTTCGAGATCGATTAGTTACATTTACTCTATTAGCAGATGAAGCAATTCGTGTCAAGCAATTGCCAGTTTACCAAACAGACTATCATTTGATAGAAAGTGGTTTGGCTTTTAGCTGTCAAGGAAAGGGAATGAATATTCTGTTAGTGGTTTCTGATAATGATATATATAAGGGAGAGAAATTACTTCAAGTGGCTGGTTATAAGTTGAGAGGTAAGTGCTTAGTAGTGGATAGGGATAAGAGACAAGTTGTCCGACTCAAAAATTAGAAGGGACAGAAAAATACAGTCATTTCTGTGCAAAATAACTGATAAAGTACGGATAGTATGATAGAATAAAGTAATAAAAGGAGGTATCGGTAAGGTGTCAGAGAAGTTTACCATCAAAGATATTGCAGAACTGGCTCAGACTTCAAAAACAACAGTTTCCTTTTACTTAAATGGTAAATATGAAAAGATGTCCAAAGAGACACGCGAAAGAATTGAGAGAGTCATTCGCGAAACAGACTATAAACCCAGCGTTGTCGCGCGGAGCCTAAATTCAAAAAATACTAAGTTGATTGGAGTATTGATTGGAGATATTACAAATACATTTTCCAATCAAATTGTCAAAGGTATAGAAGAAGAAGCGCATAAGAGTGGCTATCAAGTTATCATCGGAAACAGCAATTACAATCAAGAAAGCGAAGATAAGTATATTGAGAGCATGCTGATGTTGGGTGTAGATGGTTTTATTATTCAGCCGACATCGCATTTTAGAAAATATTCGCGCATTATTGAGGATAAGAAAAAGCATATGGTTTTCTTTGACAGTCAACTTTACGAACATCGTACCAGTTGGATTAAGACAAATAATTACGATGCTGTCTATGATGCAACTCAACTATGTGTAGAAAATGGCTATCAAAAATTTATTCTTATTACAGCTGACATTAGTCGCTTAAGTACACGGATTGAACGAGCTACAGGGTTTATGGATGCTTTGTTAGATTGTAAACAAAGTTATCAAGATTTAACAATTGCAGATGAAAATACGGACATAGAGGAAATTAAACGTTTTCTTCAAGGGGTGGTAAATCCTCAGGAAAAGACCTTAGTGTTCGTTCCGAATTGCTGGGCGTTACCTTTAGTTTTTAATGCTATGAAAGAACTTAAATATGACTTTCCTCAGGTTGGTCTTTTGGGGTTTGACAATACTGAATGGACAAATTTTTCATCCCCTACGATCTCTACCATTGTTCAACCCGCCTTTGAAGAAGGGTGTCAAGCAACAAGGATGCTGATCAATCAGATTGAGGGTGGAAACCAAGTGGAACGACAGCAGGTTTTAGATTGTACAGTTCATTGGAAAGAATCTACATTCTAAGTTAAGTTAAATTTTACTTCTTAGGAAGAGGAGCAGAACGAAGTAGAATATTCTGATTGAGAGCTCACTGAAACCCTCCTTGAATCGCCTAATATATACAAAAAAATAGGAATTTTCCCTTAACTGGTGGGAGAATTCCTATTTTTATGCCAATCTTATCAAGATTGCATATTAATATTATATATATGATTTTAAACTCAACAGATTTCTATAGTCTTTTAGTACTAGGCAACGAGCTGCAGACAGCTTGTACAGTCGAGTGACTGTGCAAGGTTGGAGATAGCACTTGCGGAGCAAGTCACCCCTGCAGAGTACGGCAAAGCGAGTTCAAACCCTCCGGTGGAGTGTTTGAAGTTGGAAATCCACGCTCGTCGAAGTAATTAAAGAGAAACAAAATGACTATAAAACGGAAAAATAGAAATGATATTTTTCCAGATCTACAACCCATATAAATAATCATCATCTGTCATAGCTTCCACTTCACCAAGAAGATAGCCGTTACCAACTTGGGAGAAGAAGTCGTGGTTAGATGTACCGGTTGAGATACCGTTCATGATGATTGGGTTGACATCATCTGCTGAATCTGGGAAGAGTGGATCCTGTCCCAAGTTCATGAGGGCTTTGTTGGCATTGTAACGAAGGAAAGTCAAGACTTCCTCAGTCCAGCCAACTGCATCATAGAGAGAGCGTGTGTAGCCTTCTTCGTTTTCATAAAGTTGGTAGAGCAAGTCGTACATCCAGTCGCGGAGTTTGTCCTGTTCTTCCTCGGACAATTCATTGAAACCAAGTTGGAACTTGTAACCGATGTAGGTACCGTGAACTGACTCGTCACGGATGATCAGCTTGATGATTTCCGCAACGTTGGCCAATTTGTTGTTACCAAGGTAGTAGAGTGGCGTGAAGAAACCAGAGTAGAAGAGGAAGGTTTCTAGGAAAACGCTGGCTACTTTCTTTTCAAGTGGTGTACCTGTTTCGTAGATTTCGTTGATAATCTTTGCCTTGCGTTGCAAGTATTCGTTGCTGTTGGTCCATTCAAAGATGTCTTCAATCTCAGACTTGGTGTTCAAGGTTGAGAAGATAGAAGAGTAAGACTTGGCATGGACTGACTCCATGAATTGGATGTTGTTGTAAACAGCTTCTTCGTGCGGTGTACGAATATCGTTGCGAAGAGCTTGGACACCTGTTTCAGATTGAAGGGTATCCAAGAGGGTCAAACCGCCAAAGACCTTACCAACCAGGTCTTTTTCTTCAGCAGTAAGTTTACGCCAGTCATCCAAGTCGTTTGATAATGGGATACGTGTATCGAGCCAGAATTGCTCGGTCAACTTTTCCCAAGTTGACTTGTCAATAACATCCTCAATGGCGTTCCAGTTTATGGCTTTGTAGTAGGTTTCCATCATATTCTCTTTCTTTTTCTTATACTTCAAATATTATATCACAAATAGATAGTAGCCTGTAAAAAAATCCCCTAAAAGGGATTTTTAATCGAGCGCTCATTAGTTGCTTCGCATCATGAACGACAGTGTCGTAAGGTAGTAAGCTAATCCGCTCATAGCGGTTAGCGTAGATTAGCTAGTTGGTTTATCAACAGCTAATCCCTTGCAAGTTACGACCTGAGAAAAGTCGTTCGAACTTAACGACTTTTCGAGGTAGTAAGCCACTTAGGTACTGACCAAATAGTCAGTACCGTGCATTCATTAGATGCTTTAGCATCAATGAATGTTAGTGTCTTAAATCACACAACTTTCACATTGGTTTGCGCCGACTTCTTCGCCGTCATCGGTAAAGGTACGGATGTAGTAGATAGACTTGATACCTTTGTTGAAGGCGTAGTTACGAAGGATAGAGAGGTCACGTGTAGTTTGTTTGTTCTCTTTTTTCCATTCATAGAGTTCTTTTGGAAGTTCGCTGCGAAGGAAAAGAGTGAGTGACAAACCTTGGTCGACGTGTTCTGTTGCAGCAGCGTAGACATCAATGACCTTACGCATATCCATATCGTAGGCAGACTTGTAGAATGGAATAGTTTCTGTTGCCAAGCCAGCTGCTGGATAGTAGATTTTACCGATTTTCTTCTCTTGGCGTTCCTCAATCCGTTGTGTGATTGGATGAATAGAAGCAGAGACATCGTTGATGTAGCTGATAGATCCATTTGGAGCAACAGCTAGTCGGTTTTGGTGGTAAAGACCATCTGCCATGACTTTCTCACGTAGGTCAGCCCAATCTTGTCCGCTTGGAATGAAAATCCCTTCAAAGAGTTCTTTGACACGCTCGGATTGTGGTTGGTAATCCCCAGTCACATACTTGTTGAAATAAGTGCCGTCTGCGTATTTTGATTTGTCAAAATTATGGAAGGTTGCCTTGCGTTCGCGGGCAATGTTATTTGATTCTACCAAAGTCCAGTAGTTGAGGAGCATGAAGTAGATGTTGGTAAATTCTACGGCAGTTTTTGAACCGTAATCAATCAAGTTCTGAGCTAAGTAAGAATGAAGTCCCATGGCACCAAGACCGATTGAATGCGCCTGACTGTTTCCTGCTTCAATAGATGGTACAGCTGAAATGTGTGAATGATCTGTGACATAAGTCAAAGCGCGTGTCATTGTACGAACAGAACGTCCAAAATCAGGCGACTTCATCAGGTTGACGATATTGGTTGAACCGAGGTTACATGAAACGTCAGTACCCATGGTCAAGTATTCTTGCGAATCATTAAGAATGCTTGGTGTTTGAACTTGAAGGATTTCCGAACAGAGGTTTGACATGATAATCTTGCCGTCAACAGGGTTGCTACGGTTGGCAGTATCGATGTTGATAACGTATGGATAGCCAGACTCTTGTTGTAGTTTGGAAATTTCTGTTTCCAAGTCACGTGCCTTGATTTTTGTCTTACGAATGCGAGGGTTTGCCACCAATTCATCGTATTTTTCTGTGATGTTAAGGTAGCTATAAGGGACACCGTATTCCAACTCAACTGAGTATGGGCTGAAGAGGTACATATCTTCGTTTTTACGTGCCAATTCGTAGAATTTATCAGGAACGGTGATACCGAGTGATAAGGTCTTCACACGAACTTTCTCATCGGCATTTTCTTTCTTAGTCGAAAGGAAGGAAATAATATCTGGGTGGAAAACATCCAGATACACTACCCCAGCCCCTTGGCGTTGCCCAAGCTGGTTAGAATAGGAGAAGCTGTCTTCGAAGAGTTTCATAACAGGAACAACCCCAGAAGCCGCCCCCTCATAGCCCTTGATTGGAGCACCTGCCTCACGCAAGTTGCTAAGGGAAATACCAACCCCACCACCGATACGGGACAATTGCAGAGCAGAGTTGATGGAACGTCCGATGGAGTTCATATCGTCTGTGACTTGGATGAGGAAACAGGATACCAACTCACCGCGACGGGCACGTCCAGCATTCAAGAAAGAAGGTGTTGCTGGCTGGTAACGAAGATGAATCATTTCATTGGCAAGGTTTAATGCCAATTCTTCGTTGCCCTCAGCAAAATACAAGGCGTTGAAGAGAACGCGATCTTCCATACTTTCCAAGTAATAGGCGCCATCATTTGTTTTGAGGGCATACTGGTTGTAGAACTTGTAGGCAGCCATGAAAGACTTGAAGCGGAAATTTTGATCTTTTAAGAATTGATCAATTTTGATGATAAATTCTGGACTATATTGGTCCAAAAACTCTTTTTCAAGGTAATTTTCTTCTAATAGATAAGCAATCTTGTCTAAAATACTATCAAATTGCTTGGTATTTGGGAGGACGTTTTCTTTAAAGAAGGCCTTAACCGCTTCTTGGTCCTTGTGGAGTGGGATTTGCCCATTAACAGGACGGTTGATTTCGTTATTTAAACGGAAGTAGGACACATCGCCTAGCTCTTTTAAACTCATAGTCGCAATCTCTTTCTATAAACAGTAGGGAGTTAAACCAAGGCTTTTAGTTTTCCTGGTTGAAAACCTGAGAAAACATCATTTTCAGTTTCGATAACAGGTGCAGCTGAGAAACCGAGACCTTTTACGTGATCGATAAATTCAGGCTGTTCATCTAGATTGATTTCTTTATAATCTACACTATGTTGGTCCAAGAATTTCTTGGTCATTTTACACTGTACACAATCATTTTTTGAATAGATCGTTACCATTCAATTTCTCCTTTGTCCATGAAGGGATTAATAAAAAATCCCAATTTTGTTACCAATCTAGGATACAAGATTTTAAGGTTAAAGTCAAGAAGGAAGTTTATTTAAAATCACAAAATATAGTGCACAATATTTTTATAAAACACCATATATTGTACCTCCGCTCATTACCACTAAGTCGAAAAATAGCGTTTACAGAGCTGTTTCTATTTAGTTTGATAACCCTAACAATCTCTCAGTAAAATATAGATTAGCTTTTTTACAAATGTCATAATATTTTGAAGGAAACATAAGATATTATAAGATGTAACATTTATGGTTATACATGTATTGAATATATATTACCTTTTGTACTATACTATTCAATAATGCTGAAAGAGGTTATAAAATATGGAAAAATCACATAGAAAAAGCTTGTTTCATAAAGGGAAAGAATATTCATATTATGCATTGGATTCGGTTTCAATAAAAGAAAAAGCGGATATTCATTCACTTCCCTATACCATTCGTATTTTATTAGAAAGTCTTTTAAGAAAAGAAGATGGTGTGGATGTTACAAAAAATCACATAATGGAGTTACTTCATTATCAGGCTGCATCTCCTAAAGGAGAAATCCCCTTTAAACCTAGTCGTGTTATTTTGCAAGATTTTACAGGTGTTCCTGTTGTGGTAGATTTAGCCTCCATGCGTGATGCGGTGGTGAAAGCAGGTGGAAACCCTGAATTGATTAACCCAGAAATTCCAGTGGATTTAGTCATCGACCACTCTGTTCAAGTTGATTTTTTTGGGACTGAAGATGCTCTGGAGAAAAATATTGCCTTAGAGTTCGAGAGAAATAATGAACGCTATGAATTTCTGAAGTGGGCAGAGAATTCCTTTGAAAATTATCGTGCTGTGCCTCCAGCGATAGGAATTATCCATCAGGTAAACATTGAATTTCTAAGTGATGTTATTATCAACAAGGATGGCTTGCTTTATCCAGATTCTATGTTTGGTACAGACAGTCATACGACCATGATTAATGGTATTGGTGTACTTGGTTGGGGTGTGGGTGGTATTGAGGCGGAAGCTGCAATGTTGGGTGAAGCATCTTATTTTCCTATCCCTGAGGTGATTGGTGTTCGCCTAGCTGGGCAATTGCCTAAGGTTGCTACTGCAACGGATTTGGCTCTTAAGGTCACTCAACTTCTACGTCAGGAAAATGTAGTTGGGAAGTTTGTCGAGTTCTTTGGACCAGGTTTATCTTCTCTTACATTAGCGGATCGAGCAACTGTTTCCAATATGGCTCCAGAATACGGTGCGACTTGTGGCTATTTCCCGATTGATGGAGAAACTTTACATTATATGAGATTGACCAACCGTTCGGAGGAGCACGTGGAGTTGACAGAAGCCTATGCTAAGGCTAATTATTTATTCTATGATGCTGAACGTTTTCCGTCTTATAGCAAGGTTTTAGAATTGGATTTATCGACAGTAGTTCCATCTATTTCTGGTCCTAAAAGACCACAAGATTTGATAGAACTAACAGATGCAAAAGCAGAGTTTCAGGCTAGTTTAATACGTGAAGTAGGTGTACGTGGATTTGGTTTGGAGGAAGCAGAGTTAGATAAAATAGCCATGGTTAAGTACATTGAAGGAGAGGAGCAAATTCAAACAGGTCATGTTGCTATTGCGGCGATTACCTCATGTACAAATACATCCAATCCGTATGTCCTTTTGGCGGCAGGATTACTGGCAAAAAATGCGGTAGAAAAAGGTTTGGCAGTTTCTAAGACAGTCAAGACGTCATTGGCACCAGGCTCAAAAGTAGTGACTGGCTATTTGAAAAAATCAGGTTTACAGACCTATCTAGATGCCTTAGGGTTCAATTTGGTTGGTTATGGTTGTACAACTTGTATCGGTAACTCAGGTGATCTGCGTCCCGAAGTAGCGGAGGCGATTAAGGAAGAAGATTTATTGGTTTCTGCGGTATTATCTGGAAATCGTAACTTTGAAGGACGGATTAATCCATTGGTAAAAGCTAATTTCTTAGCGAGCCCTCCGCTAGTAGTTGCCTATGCTATTGCGGGAAATATGAATGTAGATTTAACAAGGGAACCGCTGGGGTATGATGAGAAGCAACAAGCTGTTTACCTTGCGGACATTATGCCAAGTCGTGAGGAGGTAGATGACTACATTGAGCGTTATGTGACTCGTGACCTTTATAAGGAAGAATACCAACAGGTATTTACAGATAGTCAGGCTTGGAATGTGATTGAAACAAAGACAGATAAGAATTACAATTGGAATTCCTCTTCTACCTATATTCAAAATCCGCCCTATTTTGACAATATGCAGGCAGATTTATCCATAAAACCACTGGAAAATTTATCTGTCTTGGCTAAATTTGGCGATTCTGTAACGACAGATCATATTTCCCCGGCAGGGAATATTGCACGATTGAGTCCAGCCGCTCGTTATCTCGAAGAGAATGGCATTGTTTATAAGGATTTTAATTCTTATGGAAGTCGTCGTGGAAATCACGAAGTCATGATGCGTGGGACTTTTGCAAATATTCGTATAAAGAATGAGCTGGCAGATGGAAAAATTGGTGGTTGGACAAGAGTTGGTGATGAGATTCTTCCTATCTATGATGCGGCTATGAGTTATAAGGAAGCTGGTATCGGTAGTATTGTTATTGCTGGTAAAGACTATGGGATGGGGTCAAGCCGTGATTGGGCAGCCAAAGGTTCAAGTTTGCTTGGTGTGAAGGCTGTTCTTGCTGAGTCATTTGAGCGGATTCACCGTTCAAACTTAGTGATGATGGGTGTTCTTCCTTTACAATTTTTAGAAGGTCAGTCGTCAGAAAGTCTTGGCTTGACTGGACATGAAAGCTATACAATCGACTTGCCAGAAGATGTCGGTGTTGGTCAAATTGTGACAGTCCATGCGCAAACAGGCGATGTTACAAAGGAGTTTCAAGCTCTGGTGCGGTTTGATGCGGAGGCGGATATTCGTTATTATCGCCACGGAGGTATTTTACCTATGGTAGTAAGAAAGAAACTAGGAGGAAAGGTATGACAGAAACGAATGGGTTAAAAGATGCGATTGCCTGTGATACGCGAATCAGTGCAATTGAAAATGACCGCTTGTCCTATGCAGGATATGACATTGCTGAATTGATGGAGAATAACGCTTCTTTTGAGGAAGTCATCTATCTTCTGTGGAACCTGCATTTGCCAACTCAGATTGAATTAAATTATTTTGAGAAAAGTCTGCGAAAAGAATATGCGATTTCAGATGCGGTAGAGCAATGTATTCTGATTCAATCACGGCGACATTTGCATCCTATGAGCGTGTTGCGTTCGACAGTATCTCTCCTTGGAGTATATAATGTACACGCTGAGGAGAATTCGTTAGAAGCTTTGTATGAACAATCTATTCAGATTATGGCCAAGGTTCCGACGATTATTGCAACATTTGCTCGTTTGAGACGCGGAGTGGTTCCAATCGAACCGCGGTCTGATCTGGGTTTTGCGGCGAATTTTCTTTATATGCTGAATGGTGAGGAGCCGAGTGATTTGCAAATCAAAGCGTTTAATAAAGCTTTGGTGCTTCATGCTGATCATGAGTTGAATGCGTCTACTTTTGCTGCGCGTGTCACGGCATCAACGTTAACGGATTTATATTCTTGTGTCACCACGGCAATTGGGACTCTGAAAGGCTCATTGCATGGTGGTGCAAATGAACGAGTGTTTGACATGTTGCTGGCTATTCGTGAGAGTGGTGATACCGAGAGATATTTGCAGAAGAAGCTGGATTCGAAGGAAAAAATTATGGGATTTGGCCATCGAGTCTATAAAACGGTTGATCCCCGTCAAGAGTATTTGAAGGAGATGGCGCGTGATTTGACATTCGGAACAGACGATGAAGCGTTTTATAGATTGTCAGAGGAAGTAGAGAGCTTTATTAAAAACAAAAAAGGTTTAATTCCAAACGTAGATTTTTATTCGGCGACAGTTTACCATGTGCTAGGTATTGATAGTGATATTTTTACATTGATTTTTGCAATGAGCCGTATGGCGGGGTGGATTGCACATGTCCAGGAACAACGGAAAAATAATAAATTGATTCGTCCGCGCTCTTCCTACTTAGGTGGTAGGAATTTGGTTTACATCCCGATTGGAAAGAGGTAAATATGGCAGAAAAAATCCTGATGAGAGAGGGACGGTTAATTGTCCCAGATCGTCCCGTTATTCCTTATATTGAAGGAGATGGTATTGGCAGGGATATTTGGTCAGTCAGTCAAAAAGTTATTGATGCTGCGGTGAAAAAAGCCTATGCAGGTCAACGTTCTATTCAGTGGAGGGAGGTTTTGGCGGGAGAAAAGGCATATGAATTAACGGGAACTTCTTTGCCGAATGAGACACTGTCAATAATCCGTGAGTATCTAGTTGCAATCAAAGGTCCCTTGGGGACGCCGATTGGGAAAGGTCATCGTTCTCTTAATGTTGCGCTTCGTCAAGAATTAGATTTGTATGCCTGTGTGCGCCCGATTCGCTATTTTAAGGGGGTGCCAAGTCTGCTGAAAGAGCCTGAAAAGACAGATATTACTATTTTTCGTGAAAATACAGAAGATATTTATGCAGGTATTGAATGGGAGGCTGGTTCGGATGAAGTTGCCAAAGTCATTTCCTTTCTGCAAGAAGAAATGGGAGTGGTGAATATTCGTTTTCCAGAATCTTCAAGTATTGGTATCAAACCGATTTCGGAAGAAGGGAGTAAACGCCTCATTCGCTCTGCAATAGAATATGCCTTAGAACATCAACTGAAGATAGTGACCTTAGTTCATAAGGGAAATATTCAAAAGTTTACAGAAGGCGGTTTCCGCAAGTGGGGTTATGAATTGGCGAAAGAAGAATTTGCTACAGAACTTGCAGAGGGGACTTTGGTAATGAATGACATTATTGCGGATAACTTTCTGCAGCAGATTTTATTGGCGCCGGAAAACTTCCAAGTGGTTGCTCTTACAAATCTAAATGGAGATTATGCATCAGATGCTCTTGCGGCACAGGTCGGAGGAATAGGCATCTCACCGGGTGCTAACATTAATTATCAGACAGGTCATGCTATCTTTGAAGCGACACATGGAACTGCTCCTGATATTGCAGGGAAGGATCTGGCTAATCCATGTTCCCTCTTGCTTTCGGCTTGTATGATGTTGGAATATATAGGCTGGAAAGAAGCGGCTACTTTAATTATTCAGGCCTTGGAAGATACTTTTATAAATAAAAATGTTACGCTTGATTTTGCTAAAATTTTGGACGTTGCTCATCTATCTACTAGTCAATTTTCAGAAGTTCTACTAGATTCTATTTAATGAAGAAAAAGTAAAATGAACCTCTCTTTTTATGACGGAAACATGAAAGAAAGGTAAAAAAATCTTGAAAATGATTTCAAAAAGTGGTATAATGTCCTTTGTAAGGGTTATCACAAATAACTCACAATTTTGTAAAAATAAAGGAGAATCCAAATATGGCTTCAAAAGACTTCCACATTGTGGCAGAAACAGGTATCCACGCACGTCCAGCAACTTTGCTTGTGCAAACAGCTAGTAAATTTGCTTCAGACATCACTTTGAACTACAAAGAAAAGTCTGTTAACCTTAAATCTATCATGGGTGTTATGAGTCTTGGTGTTGGTCAAGGCGCTGACGTAACAATCTCTGCTGAAGGTGCTGATGCTGACGATGCAATCGCAGCTATCACTGAAACAATGGAAAAAGAAGGATTGGCATAAGAATATGACAGAAATGCTTAAAGGAATCGCAGCATCAGATGGTGTTGCTGTTGCTAAGGCATATCTACTCGTTCAGCCAGATTTGTCCTTCGAAACTGTTACAGTTGAAGATACAAATGCAGAGGAAGCTCGTTTGGATGCTGCTCTAGAAGCATCTCAAAACGAGCTTTCTGTTATTCGTGAGAACGCAGTAGCTAGCCTAGGTGAAGAGGCCGCAGCCGTATTTGATGCACACTTGATGGTTCTTGCTGACCCAGAAATGATTGGTCAGATTAAGGAAACAATTCGTGCGAAGAAAACAAATGCTGAGACTGGTTTGAAAGAAGTTACGGATATGTTTATCGCTATCTTTGAAGGTATGGAAGATAACCCATACATGCAAGAGCGTGCCGCAGATATTCGTGACGTAGCAAAACGTGTGTTGGCACACTTGCTTGGTGTTCGCTTGCCAAACCCAGCAACTATCGACGAAGAGTCAATCGTTATCGCGCATGACTTGACACCTTCAGATACAGCGCAATTAAACAAACAGTTTGTAAAAGCTTTTGTAACGAACATTGGTGGTCGTACAAGTCACTCAGCTATCATGGCTCGTACACTTGAAATTGCTGCTGTTTTGGGTACAAATAACATTACTGAAATCGTTAAAGACGGTGATGTATTGGCTGTTAACGGTATCACAGGTGATGTAGTGATTAACCCTTCTGACGAAGTGATTGCAGAATTTAAAGCAGCTGGTGAAGCCTATGCTAAACAAAAAGCGGAATGGGCACTTTTGAAAGATGCTCAAACAGTTACAGCTGACGGCAAACACTTTGAATTGGCAGCAAACATCGGTACACCAAAAGACGTTGAAGGTGTAAATGATAACGGTGCAGAAGCTGTTGGTCTTTACCGTACAGAATTCTTGTACATGGACTCACAAGACTTCCCAACAGAAGACGAGCAATACGAAGCTTACAAGGCTGTTCTTGAAGGTATGAACGGCAAGCCTGTTGTGGTTCGTACAATGGATATTGGTGGTGATAAGGAGCTTCCTTACTTTGACCTTCCACACGAAATGAACCCATTCCTTGGTTTCCGTGCCCTTCGTATCTCTATCTCTGAGACTGGTAACCAAATGTTCCGTACTCAGTTGCGTGCCCTTCTTCGTTCATCTGTACATGGTAAACTTCGTATCATGTTCCCAATGGTTGCCTTGTTGACTGAATTCCGTGCAGCAAAAGCAATCCTTGATGAAGAAAAAGCAAACTTGTTGGCTGAAGGTGTAGCAGTTGCAGATGATATCCAAGTTGGTATCATGATTGAAATCCCTGCAGCAGCAATGCTTGCAGATCAATTTGCCAAAGAAGTTGACTTCTTCTCAATCGGTACGAACGACCTTATCCAGTACACAATGGCTGCAGACCGTATGAATGAACAAGTTTCATACCTCTACCAACCATATAACCCATCAATCCTTCGCTTGATTAACAACGTTATCAAGGCTGCACATGCAGAAGGCAAGTGGGCTGGTATGTGTGGTGAGATGGCTGGTGATCAACAAGCTGTTCCACTTCTTGTAGGTATGGGCTTGGACGAGTTCTCTATGAGTGCAACATCTGTACTTCGTACACGTAGCCTTATGAAGAAACTTGATACAGCTAAGATGGAAGAATATGCTCACCGTGCCTTGACAGAATGTGCAACGGCAGAAGAAGTTCTTGAACTTCAAAAAGAGTATGTTGATTTCGATTAATCATTGAAAAAAAGTAGGGAATTGAATCCTTGCTTTTTGTGTGCTTAGTTTTTCTGATAAAACTTGTTGTATTGGTAGATAGGGTCAAAGGTAAGATTGATGCCTAATTTACGAAGAACACTCTTATCTTCGTCAGATAAAATGACTGTTGAGTGAGCTTCGCTACCATTTAATTGCCCTAATTCTTTCATGGTACGTGCAGCAAGAGGGCTGTCTTGTGCAGTAATGGCAAGGGCGTTAAGAATCTCACTTGCATCGAGTCGTGTATTGGTCTTATCCAGATAATCTGCCTTCAATTCTTGAATTGGACGGATGTAGTTTGGTTCGATAAGAAGTGTTTCATCATCGATTTGTGCGATTTGCTTGATGGCATTGAGAAGAACAGTTGCAGTTGGTTTGAGGAGGTCTGATGTTTTACCTGTTACAATCTCTCCAGTTGGCAACTGAATAGCAAGGGCAGGGCTAGTTGTCAGCTCTGCTTTTTCGCGCGCAGCGATAACAACCTTACGATCTGCTGGTGTCACACCGACTTCATTCATGAGGAGTTCAATCTTTTTAACTGCTTGCTCGCTCACCCGCTCTGCCTTGAAATCAACCAAGGTCTGGTAGTAGCGGCGGATGATTTCTTGCTTGGATGCTTCGATAGCCGCTTCCTCATCAACGATGGAATAACCCACCATGTTAACGCCCATGTCTGTCGGTGAGGCGTATGGTGATTTGTTCAAAATACGTTCAAAGGTACGGTTGAGGACAGGGAAGACCTCGATGTCACGGTTGTAGTTGACCGCAGTTTTGCCGTAGGTTTGCAGGTGGAAGGGGTCGATCATGTTGAGGTCGTCCAGGTCGGCAGTTGCCGCCTCATAGGCCAGGTTGACTGGGTGGTGGAGAGGCAAGTTCCAGACAGGGAAGGTTTCAAACTTAGCATAGCCTGATGTTACGCCGTGCAGTTGGTCGTGGTAAAGTTGGGAGATACAAGTCGCCAATTTACCTGAACCAGGTCCAGGTGCGGTAACAACGACGAGATTGCGACTGGTTTCGATGTAGTCATTTTTGCCCATACCTTCTGGTGAGATGATGTGGTCAATATCAGAAGGATAGCCTTTGATTGGGTAGTGGAGATAGGACTTGATACCATGTTTTTCCAATTGCTTGCGGAAGGCATCCGCAGCTGGTTGGTTGCGGTATTGGGTAATGACGACAGAACCAACATAAATATCAATATCATTGAAGGTGTCAATCAAGCGGAAGACTTCTTGGTCATAAGAAATACCCAAGTCACCACGTGCCTTAGAATGTTCGATGTTGCTGGCATTGATGGCGATGACGATTTCTACTTGGTCTTTCAACTCTTGGAGGAGTTTGATTTTGTTATCTGGTTCATAGCCAGGTAAAACACGAGCTGCGTGGAAATCTTCCAGCATCTTTCCGCCAAATTCCATATAGAGCTTGCCTTCAAACTGAGCAATTCGTTCTAAAATATGGTCACGTTGCAAATTCAAATATTTATTTGAATCAAATGCGATGTTCTTCATCCAATAAGTCCTCCAAATGTGTAATTTTCTCTGGGAAAAACAAAAATAGCTCCCTAAAACTAGGGAGCCTTTTCTCCGACCTCTCAAAAGAGGTGCCCGAACAATACTATAACAAACTGTGCTAATCTTGTCAAGAAAAAGTCAGATGGAACAAAAATTAAACAAATGTTTAAAAAATATTTAATTTTTATAAAATTAAGTATTGAATTTATTTAAATAAAGTGTAAAATAATATTAAACGAATATTTAATTGATGTTTAAGGAGATGTTTATGAAAAAACTAGTCAACAATACATTATTCCTATCTAGCTTTGTGGCAGACTTGATTTCCAACTTTGGAGACACGCTTTATTATCTGGCTTTGATGAACTATGTCTTGTTTCTACCAGATACCAAGTTTGCCTTGGCTATGATTACGGCTTCTGAAACTTTGCCGATTTTGGCAGGTCTCTTTATCGGGATTTGGGCAGATAAGACGAAAAATAAATTGGATACCATTCTTGCAACACTGCTGGTTCGTGTTGGTCTTTATGCCCTTGTTGGCTTCCTAATGGGATTTGCCCCAGCCCTCTGGATTGTAGCAGTCGTATGTGTCATCAATTTCCTGTCTGATTTGGCAGGTCAATATGAAAATGGTCTTTATCTGCCTGTCAGCCTGCGGGTTGTGGCAGCAGATGATCGCGAAACAGCCATGGCCTTCAAAATGACAGTCAAATCACTCTTGCAGATTGCCTTTCAAGCTAGCGGAGCCATCCTGATTGGTTTTATGTCCTATCAACAACTTGCCTTCTTAAACGCTGGAACCTTCTTGGCTAGTCTTGCTATTATGCTAGTGATTCGTCCTGCTATCGCTAAACTATTGAAGGAAAATCCAATCCAGCAGGCCGAGCAAGTAGAAACTGAAGCTGGGATTGTCAAAGGAATTGGTCAGAGTATCAAAGAATCTTACCAAGCTGTGCAGAATATTCCTGTACTTAAAGCGTCAATCATCACCATTGCTAGCTTGAATGCCATCTTTACAGCTCTCTCTCCCTTGGTGGTTTTAAATATGAAGGAGTTTTCAGATTTTGTAATTGTCAATGCGGGGACAACTGTGGCTTTGATTTCCATTCTCTTCTCAGTTGGTAGTATTTTAGGTTCAAGCTTGGGTATGGCAACCTTTAAAAATGTCAGCCTAATCAACCTGCTCAAGTTCTCTACTCTTATGCCAGTCTTACTTTTTTTAGGGATTTTTCTTCACAATATCTATATGGTGCTAGCAGTTCTCTTCGTAACGGCAATGACCTTGGGCGTTTTCAATCCTAAAATGAATGCCCTTGTGTTGAACGAACTACCTGAAGATAAATTGGCGACAGTTGGTGGAGGGATTGATGCCTTCTGTCAGATTGGTATGGTAGCAGGTCAAGCCTTGGTAGCTCTGCTGGTGACTCTTCTTTCTGCGACAAGTATTTCTCTCATCTTCCTCTTGCTTTCTGTAGGGTTGTTGGGCTATACTGTTCTTACAGGATCTAAACCTGAAAAGTCATTAGTGAACACTTAGAAAGAAAACTATGAAATTAGATTACCGAGATTATAGAAGCGAGATTGTTGAAAAGTTCTTTATTCCTTTAATCATCACGGAACGTGAAGAGCCGTTTGAGGCAGATTTGTCACAGAAAGAAAGAGACATTCTCAAAGATGCTTTGGACATTCGAGATGAAATAGAGGAAAAGCTGGCGGATTATCGTCAGGAAGTTAACGAGGTCTTTGTTTGGGGCCATATCTTTACAATCCTGCACACCCTGTATTTCTACCTCTTGGATCAAGGACAGGATCCTAAGACAGTCGAGGAAGCCTGTCAGTTGATTTTAAAGCTGTCCCAAGATGAAGTCGAAGATGCCATGCGGACCATGTTGGCGTCAGAAAATGAAGGTCAGCGAGAGAAAGACCTCAGTCTCATGGAACTCTTGGAGAATACGGGCAAAAAACCAGCTGATAAATGGTATTGGTCACTGGCTATCCGCAATCCTTTGGAAACTGTTGAGCGGTCTATCGCTCTCTTGGACAAGATGCTTCCAATCTACCAGCCCTATTTTGAAGAGGCAAGGGCGGAGCGTGAAAAATTTGCTCAGGAATTTGATATTGAAAAACTCTATCGAGAATCCAAGCAATTAGCCATGACCAGCCTGGATAGCTTAGGTGTAGAAACTGCCCAATTCTTCGTTCTCAGTCCCTGGAATTATTGGTTTGCTTATTATGGCAACGAAGAATTTGACTATATGAAAGTCGCTCTTTTGGCTTCCTGTCGAATTGATCAGATTATGCTGTCAAATGACGAGCTGGATCTGGATGATTTGACAACGGTTCTCAAGGTTATCAGCGATAGTACGCGTTATCAGGTCTTGGTGGAGTTGACCAAGCCCCATGCCAAGAGCAAGGATATTGCAGAACGTCTGGCTATTACAGGGGCAGCGGTATCCTTCCACACCCAAAAGCTGATTAACGGCGACCTGCTTCTCTTTAATGCCAAAGACAAGAATGTCAAATACAGTGTCAATCGGGATTTACTCCAACAGGTGATTGATAAGTTGAAAGAGGATTTTGATTTGTAAAAAAGCCTTGTAAGTTAGATCTTACAAGGTTCTTTTGTGCTTATACTCTTCGAAAATCAAAATCAGACGTTGTTGACTTGATTTGATGAACTTCAGATCTATCCGCATCTTACGGTCACGAACCAAGTTCGTCTAATTTCCGACCTCCAACAGTCTATTCCCAGACTGTTGGAGCTAGTCTGTTTTTGATTTTCATTGAGTATTAATGATTAACCAGCTGAGCAGTTGGCAAGTGATGATGGTGATAAGGAAGACTAACCAACCTTGCTGTATTTTGGTCAGGGCACTAGTTTCTAGGAAGAAAAAGCTGATTTCGACTGGGATAACATGGATAAAATAATAATAGCTGGCGTATTCTTTGAGAAATTGGAATTTTTTTTGGCGGAAGAGGTCTGTGGTCAGGGTCCAGGCGACTAGATAGGCTGTGAATGGAATCAGGCTAAATAGAAAGTTCTTATCGTAGCCCTGATTGAGATAGATGATTGTAGCCTCAACAGTTAAAAGAGCTATGCAGACAAGTAGTTTGGTCTTTTGTCTGTATTGGAAAATGGGTTGATTGAGTTTGTCGGCTAGGTAAAAGCCTGTCAGGACAAAAATCGGTGCGTAGAAGAGGCCGTTACGGCTGGTGAAAAAGAAGGTTTTGTAGCTGTCAAATGCGGTCAGGAAAATCGATTCTGCTAGGTAGGAGGAGTAGGTTTCGACTGAGCCTAGAAGATATAGAAGGCAGGCTAGACAAGCTGTGATGCGTCAGCCCCATTTCTCCAAGGAAAAATGGACGAGGACAAGACCTAGAAAGAAGGCGGGCATGTACCAGAGTTGGTAGCTGGTGCCGGTGTAGGTTAGTCCGACTAGGAGTGCGAGGGGATAGTAGGGGAAGGGGATTTCTTGGAGTGTTAGGTAGATGAGGTAGAAGGGGAGGTAGAGGACGGACCAGGTCAGGTACTGTTTGCTGTAGCGGATGAGGTATTGCTTGGAGAGGCTGGGATAGTTACGTCTGAGGAAGAAGCTGGCTGTGACCATGAAGTAGGGAACGACCATGCGACTAAAGATGGATTTTTGGATGAAGTGGAGCTGGTCTGCTTCAAATAGTCTGCGGCAATGGAGGGCGATGACTAAAATAGCTCCGGTGAACTGGATGAGGGAGAGCAGGGATGTATTGAGTGGTTTTGTCTTATTTTGCATGTTAATATTTTTCTTTTTTCTTCCATTTTATCGAAATCTGATGAATATGTAAATGTTTGCAAAAAGATGTGGAGAGGTGCTGGCTGAAACTTAGTTGACAAGAGAAGTCCAGTGGAAAATATGGTATAATGTTAGGACGGAGTAAATGTAAACCATCTATTTCGTTTAAGTTAGAAAGGAGCATATAGATGAAAGATTTACATGCAAAATTATTGGCTGATTTTGGGATTGATTTTTCGGATTTGAATTTATTAGAAACTGCTTTTACCCATACTTCTTATGCCAATGAGCATCGCCTTCTAAAAATTTCACATAATGAGCGCTTGGAATTTTTAGGAGACGCTGTTCTCCAGTTGATGATTTCCAAATATCTCTATCAAAAATATCCTGATAGACCCGAAGGTGAGATGTCCAAGTTGCGTTCGACCTTTGTACGTGAGGAGTCTTTGGCTGGTTTTTCGCGTGCTTGTGGTTTTGATCGGTTTCTTCGTCTTGGTAAGGGTGAGGAGAAATCTGGCGGACGCAATCGCGATACCATTCTAGGAGATGCTTTCGAGGCGTTCTTAGGAGCTCTGCTATTGGACAAGGGGGAAAAGACCGTGGAGGAATTTATCCATAAGGTCATGATTCCTCGCTTGGAAAAAGGGAATTTTGAGCGCGTGACCGACTATAAGACTGCTTTGCAGGAAATTTTGCAGGTCAATGGTGAGATTGCTATTTCGTATCAAGTAATAGCTGAGTCTGGTCCTGCCCATGATAAGACCTTTGAAGTGGAGGTATCTGCTGATCAGCGTGTGATTGGTCGTGGTCGTGGTCGCTCTAAGAAATTAGCTGAACAAGCCGCCGCCAAAAATGCTGTGGAGGCTAGAGGATAGGTATGTATCTAAAATCAATTGAAATGCAGGGCTTTAAGTCCTTTGCGGATAAGACCAAAGTCGTCTTTGACCGTGGAGTGACTGCTGTTGTAGGGCCGAATGGTTCTGGCAAGTCCAATATTACAGAAAGTCTACGTTGGGCCTTGGGAGAGTCGTCTGCTAAAAGCCTACGTGGAGGCAAGATGCCCGATGTTATCTTTGCAGGAACGGAAAGCCGTAAGGCTCTTAACTATGCCTCGGTAGTGGTGACCTTGGATAATTCTAGCGGATTTATCGCGGATAAGGCTAAGGAAATTAAGGTTGAACGCCACATTTATCGATCTGGTGATAGTGAGTACCTGATTGATGGGAAAAAGGTTCGCTTACGGGATATTCATGACCTTTTCATGGATACTGGCTTGGGTCGGGATTCTTTCTCCATTATTTCTCAAGGGCGGGTTGAAGCCATTTTTAATTCCAAGCCTGAGGAACGCCGTGCAATTTTTGAAGAGGCGGCAGGGGTCTTAAAATACAAGACTCGTAAGAAAGAAACAGAAAGTAAGCTGGCACAGGCCCAGGGCAACTTGGACCGCTTGGATGATATTATCTATGAACTGGATAATCAGGTCAAGCCATTGGAGAAACAGGCACAAACTGCTAAGAAATTTCTAGAATTAGATGGTCAACGTAAGGAATTATACTTAGATGTTTTGGTGGCTCAGTTGTCGCTTGGTAAGGAAAAGTTATCGGAAAAAGAAGCCGAACTAGAGTCTGTCAAAACTGAATTGACTAGCTACTACAAACAGCGTTCTGAGCTGGAGCAAGAAAATCAGAACTTGAAAGAGAAGCGCCACCGCCTGTCAGAACAATTGGAGCGTGAACAGGCAGTTTTGTTGGATTTGACCAAGTTAATCAGTGATTTGGAGCGAAAAATTGAGGTCCATAAACTGGAATCTAGTCAAAACGAATCAAGTCGTCAAGAAGCGCAGGCGCGTTTGGAAAACTTGTTGACTAGACGAGAGCAGTTGGCAGAACAGATTGAGCAAAAGCAAGAAACACTTGCGCAATTAGATAGTTCCTTATCAAGCTTGAAAGACGATATTGCTGCGGTAGACAAAGAAATTTCCTACTTTTCAGAAGATCCTGATCAGGTTTTAGATCATCTGCGAGAACAGTATGTTGCTCTGATGCAGGAAGAGGCAGAAGCTTCAAACCGTCTGACCAAGATTCAGCAGGATATTGCCAATCAAATCAGTCTTTCTGAGAGTAAATCTGAAGACTTGGCACGCTTGCAGACGGAAAAACAAACAGCTCAAGAAGTACTTGATAAGAGTCGGAAAAGCTTAGAAGAGGCTGATCAGGTTTTACGCCAGTTACTTGAGAGCTATCAGACCCAAAAAACAGAATTGGAACAAGCCCAGACTGCTTATCAGGCTGAGCAAGGTCGCTTGTTTGATTTGCTGGATCAGTTGAAAGGCAAACAGGCTCGCCAGTCTAGTTTAGAAGCTATCTTGAAAAATCACTCCAATTTTTACGCGGGGGTCAAGGCTGTCTTACAGGCGGCACCAAGCTTAGGAGGAATTATTGGAGCAGTCAGTGAACAACTGACCTTCGATACTCGCTACCAGACAGCCCTGGAAATTGCTCTTGGTGGTGCTAGTCAAAACGTCATCGTTGAAGATGAAGCGACTGCTAAACGAGCTATCGCATTTTTGAAAGAAAAACGGCAAGGGCGGGCAACCTTCTTACCTCTGACAACTGTCAAGCCACGTCAGCTTTCTGGACAGCAAATCACTTTACTAGAATCTTCCGCTGGATTTTTGGGGCTTGCAAGTGATTTGGTGACTTATCAGCCAAATTTAGATACGATTTTCCAAAATTTGCTAGGCACTATCGCAATTTTTGACACCATTGACCATGCCAATCAGGCAGCGCGGGCAACCAAGTTTCAAGTGCGTATGGTGACCATGGATGGAGCGGAAATCCGTCCTGGTGGAGCCTTTGCTGGTGGTAGCAATCGAAATAACAGCACGACCTTTATCAAACCAGAACTCGATGCTCTTTTAGGAGAAATAGCAGAGCTGTCCAGCCAGTTGCAGGAGCAAGAAAGCTTGGTTGCAGCTAAGAAAACTAGCTTAGACCAGACCAGAGAAGCCTTGGAAACGATTAAGGCTGAGGGGGAAGAAGCTAGATTGAACCAGCAGAGCGCAAGGATTCATCAGGAACAGGCAGAAAATAGACTGGTTCAGCTATCAGCCCAGTATGACCTGCAAATGAGTCAGGTTAGTCCGACCATTTTGACTGAGCTAGAAGAGGCTGCTACTAAGGAAGAAGTAAATATCCAAGCCTTGAATGAGAAAAAACTAGCCTTGGATCAACAAATCAATCAAGTCCGTGATAATCGCGACAGTATTCAAGAAAGCTTGCAGAAACTACAGACTCAGAAGAGTCAACTAACTTTGGGACAGGCTGAACTCACTAGCCAACTTCGTTTTGAACAGACAGATCTGAGACGTCTGCAAGAAGAAAAAGTGGTTGCAGATAAGGAGATTTCTCTTTTAGAGGATATGATTGACCAGAAGCTAGAAGCTCTTGAAGATACTAGTATTGAGATTCTTGAAGAACAATTGCAGGCGGCATCTGATAAGCAAAACCAGACCAATCAGATTCTAATTCGCTTAAAGTTTGAATTGGAAGATATTGATGGGCAGTTTGAAGACTTGGAAGAAAGACTGCAACAAGCTCGGACTAAGAATGATGATTTGATTCGTAAGCAGGCTAAGTTGGAGGCAGATTGTGAGCAAGCGGGCGATAAATTACGGGCTTTACTTGGTAATTTGACCGAGCATTTTAAATTGAGTTTTGAAGCTGCCCAGTCTCAGGCCAAGGAAGTTCAGAATCTTGCAGTTGCTGAACAAAGTCTCAAAGACTTAGAAAGAGCTATTCGTGCTTTGGGTCCAGTCAATTTGGATGCTATTGAGCAGTATGACGAGGTTAATAATCGCCTTACCTTCCTCAATGAGCAACGGACAGATATTTTGTCGGCGCGTGATTTACTACTAGATACTATCCACGAGATGGATGATGAAGTCAAAGAGCGCTTCAAGGTTACTTTTGAAGCTATTCGTGAAAGCTTTAAGCAGACATTCAAACAAATGTTTGGCGGTGGTTCAGCGGATTTGATTTTGACAGAAGGTGACCTATTGACTGCGGGTGTGGAGATTTCAGTTCAACCTCCGGGTAAGAAAATTCAATCTCTCAATCTTATGTCAGGTGGCGAAAAAGCCCTTTCGGCCCTCGCTCTGCTATTTTCCATTATCCGTGTTAAGACCATTCCTTTTGTAATTCTCGATGAGGTGGAGGCAGCCTTGGATGAGGCAAATGTCAAACGTTTTGGTGACTATCTCAACCGTTTTGATAAGGAAAGTCAGTTTATCGTCGTGACCCACCGTAAAGGGACCATGGCGGCAGCGGATGCCATGTATGGGGTGACCATGCAGGAATCTGGCGTGTCTAAGATTGTTTCCGTTAAGCTGAAAGATGTGGAGAAATTATGATTAACAAAATTTACGCCAGTGATATGGATGGTACCTTTTTACGAGAAGACCATAGTTTTGATAAGGACCGGTTTCGTCGTATACTGAATCAGTTTAAAGAAAAAGGTTATTTATTTGTGGCAGCAAGTGGGCGATCTATGCAAAGCCTGAAACTTGTTTTTGAAGATTTTGTAGATGAAATCGGTTTTGTTGCAGAAAATGGTTCAATCGTTGAATACCAGGGGCAGACTATCTTTATGGATGATCCAATTAGTCCTGAAATCTATCTGCCGATTATCGCGGGTATTGATGCAGGTCCCTTTGGTAGCAGTCGGTCCATGGTGCTGTCTGGTCTCGAAAACTTTTATTTATTAAAAAATGCTGAGCCTCAGTTTTTAGAAGCGATGACGAATTATTATGCACATTTTCGATTGGTAGACACATTTGAAGAAGTTGGAGAAGAGATTATAAAAATCAATGCCAAATTTTCTCCTGAGGAAATGGACGATGCCAGACGATGGTTAAATGATACATTTGAAGGTGTAACAGCCATGACAACTGGTTTTGACAATATTGATATAATTCCAAATGGTTCAAATAAATCAGTTGGATTGAGTCATCTCTGTGCTCATTTTGGAATTGCCCGTCAGGATATAGTGGTATTTGGTGATAATCAAAATGATTTGGATATGTTTGACTTTGCAGGTCTAGCTCTTGCGACAGAAAATGCAAGAGAGGAAGTGAAAGCTCGGGCAGATTTGATGATTGGTCATTGCAATGATGGAGCAGTATTAGCCTATTTAGAGGAGGAAGTAAATGGCAATTAAGTTGATTGCATTGGATTTAGATGGAACACTTCTGACATCGGACAAACGGATTTCAGAAGCTAATAAAAAGGCCTTGCAGGCAGCGCGTGAGCGTGGAGTTTATGTAGTTCTGACAACAGGGCGTCCTTTACAAGCTATCGGTACTTTTCTAGAAGAACTAGATCTGCTAGGGGAGAATCAATATTCGATTACATTTAACGGTGGTCTAGTCCAGGAAAATACAGGTCGGGTTTTGGATAAGGTTGGCTTCACTATTGAAGATGTGCGCACCATCCGTCGTGTGACAAATGATTTGGACCTGCCTCTGGATGTTCTCTATGGTGGTGATGTCTATTCTCTACCATCAGCCCATGAATCACTTTATCTAACTTGTAATCCATTGCTTAATAAAATTGTGGCAAGTGATGAGGAAATGCCAGAAGATTTTGTCTACAATAAGGCAGTCTCAGCAGTAGATGCAGCATTTCTAGATGGACAAATTCCAAAAATTCCTGCAGAACTTCACGAGCGCTTCGAGATTTTCAAATCGCGTGATATTCTGCTCGAATGGAGTCCAAAAGGTGTCCACAAGGCAAATGGTTTGGCTAAGTTGATTGGACATCTGGGGATTGATCAGTCAGAAGTTATGGCCTGTGGTGATGAAGGAAATGATCTTTCCATGATTGAATGGGCTGGTTTGGGTGTTGCCATGGCGAATGCGACTGATGAAATCAAGTCTTCGGCCAACCTTGTCCTGCCAAAAACCAATGATGAAGATGGCATTGCTTGGGCCATCGAGCACTATGTATTGAATGAGGACTAGTATGGGATTATTTGATCGATTATTTGGACAAGAAAAACAAGAGGAGCAAGTTGCTCTTGTTGAAGAAGTGGAAAGGAAGCAGTCGGCTTCAAGCGAAGATACTGCACCTACTGAAGTTGAGTCAGCTAGTCAAGAAAAGGAAGAGTTCCAGTCTGAAGTAGTAGAGTCTGAATTGACTGCCGAGCAGGAAGCTCAGAAACAACGGACCTTAGACATGATGGCTCAATATTATGCAGCCAAAGAAGCCGCTGCGGCTCGAGTGAAGGAAGCGCAGGAACAAGGCTTTGACCCTGCTATTCAAACCAAGGTCAAGGAAGAGCCTGTTGAGGAAGTTGTTCCAGTAGAGCAAGAAAGTGAGCAGGACAAGTACCAGCGTACCTTGAAAAAGACCCGTACAGGCTTTGGGGCAAGGCTCAATGAATTCTTCGCCAATTTCCGTTCGGTTGATGAAGAATTTTTCGAAGAGTTGGAAGAAATGCTGATTTTGTCAGACGTAGGTGTGCAAGTTGCTTCTACTCTAACAGAGGAGCTCCGCTATGAAGCCAAGCTACAAAATGCCAAGAAGACAGATGAACTCCGTCGTGTTATCATCGAAAAATTGGTGGATATTTACGAAAAAGATGGTCAATTCAGCGAGCAAATCAATTTTCAAGATGATTTGACAGTCATGCTCTTTGTCGGTGTCAACGGCGTTGGGAAGACGACCTCTATCGGTAAGTTAGCCTACAAGTACAAGCAGGCTGGCAAGAAGGTCATGTTGGTCGCAGCGGACACCTTTCGTGCGGGTGCAGTAGCCCAGCTGGTTGAGTGGGGTCGCCGTGTCGATGTGCCTGTGGTCACAGGTCCAGAAAAGTCAGACCCAGCTAGTGTGGTCTTTGATGGGGTAAAATGTGCCGTGGCAGAAGGTGTGGATATTCTCATGATTGACACAGCAGGTCGTTTGCAAAATAAAGAAAACCTCATGGCAGAGCTGGAAAAAATCGGTCGCATCATCAAACGGACCCTGCCTGATGCACCGCATGAAACCCTTTTAGCACTGGATGCCTCCACAGGTCAAAATGCCCTCAGTCAAGCCAAGGAATTTGCAAAAATTACCCCATTGACAGGCTTGGTCTTGACCAAACTAGATGGTACTGCAAAAGGTGGTGTTGTTCTTGCCATCCGTCAGGAACTGGATATTCCTGTTAAACTGATTGGTTTCGGTGAGAAAATTGATGACATCGGAGAATTCAAATCCGAAGAGTTCATGCGTGGGCTCTTGGAGGGATTGGTGTAGAATGAAAAAAGTAGTTAACTGTGACAGTTAGCTACTTTTGTGTTTTCATTTTTTCCGCAATAAAGCTTCTATCCAGTCTGGTGCGTAGGCAGAAGTACAGCCTTTTGGTACTTTCATGTCTGCATAGACAGCTAACTGCTGACCGATTGCAAGGCCTTGTTCTAGATAGTCGGGGTAAGCAACGGCAATCTCAACCAAGCATTGGTTCATGGTCCATTGGACAAGTGGGTCTGCATTCTGTAAATGCTTGCGAATATGGTCTAGAGTTTCTTTAATTTCTTGATTTGTTGCTGTTTTTCCAGCAAAGTATTTGGCACGAAGGAACCAACCTAGTCGCTGAAAAATAGCTTGGTCTTGGATGAGTAAGTATTCCTCCCAGTCTTTGCTATCCTTACGTTTGCTAAGAATGATGGAAGCTAGCTTATCGAGGACATTGACCGAAACTTGTTCATTGAGGCAAGCTTCTAAAGCAGCAGAAGTCAGTTGGTTAGGTTTTGTTTTGGCAATTTGAATAGCTAAATATTGTGCCTCAAGGAAACCTGTTTGCCAGAGTGGAGCAAACAAGTCCAGTCGATTTTTATAGGCCTTGGCGATGTCAGAAATAGCTCCCATCGGAACGCCGTAGTAGGGCTTGGTTTCGCCAATTTTTTCATAACGCTTGAGGGTGCCAGCATGGCTGGCTGCTTCAAGTTGGGTGAGAATGGTGTTTATTTCAGTCATGAATATCTCCGAAAAAAACTGGATTGCTCCAGTTTTCATATTTTTATTTCAACAAACCACGTTCACGATACCAGACGTCTGGAGTCCAAACCCACTTGCAACCGTAGCTTTCTAGCAAATCAAAGGCAGCCTCAGGTCCCATAGTTCCAGCTGGATAGGTGTGGAGTGGGACTTGGTTGCTTGCCCACAAATCAACAATGCGGTCAATCAAGCTCCAGCTTGCTTTCACTTCTTCCCAATGGCTAAAGTTAGTAGAATCACCATTTAGGACATCGTAAAATAGTTTTTCGTAGGCTTCAGGTGAATTTCCAAGAGCAGTTGCATTGTGGCGGAAGTTGAGTTTGGCAGGAGTAAGAGCAAAGTGGGAACCAACTTCCTTACCGTTGATAGAGAGCATAAAGCCTTCGGTTGGTTGGATGAAAATGGTCAAGACATTGGCCTCAGAAGGTTGACCAAAAATATCTTCCGCATGCTTGAAGGTGATGGTCACGCGTGTGCCCTTTTCTGTCAGGCGTTTACCTGTACGGAAGAAGAAAGGGACATCACGGAAACGGTCAGTATCAACGAAGAAGACACCTCCTGCAAAGGTTTCTGTCTGAGAAGCTTCGGCAATATTTGGTTCATCCAAGTAGCTAACGTAGTCTTTTCCGTCGATGGAACCTGCTGCATATTGACCACGGATAAAGTTGCGTTTGAGGTCCTCATCAGAAGGCTGACGAAGGTGTTGGAAGACCTTGATCTTTTCAGCGCGGACATCTTCCTCCTTGAAGCTGGCTGGCTTATCCATTGCTAGAAGGGAAAGAACTTGAAGGGCATGGTTTTGCACCATGTCTTTTAAGGCGCCAGAATGATCGTAGTAGCCCCCACGATCCTCAACACCAATCGCTTCAGCAAATGTAATTTGGACGTTATCAATGTAATCGCGATTCCAAATATGCTCGAAAATGATATTGGCAAAGCGAACCGCAAAGATATTTTGCACCATTTCCTTGCCTAGGTAATGGTCGATACGGTAGATTTGGTCTTCATTGAAGGCTGCTGCCAATTCATCATTGAGTTTGGTAGCTGTAGCAAGGCTAGTTCCGAATGGTTTTTCAATAATCAAACGTTCAAAACCTTGGCCGTCAACGATTTGTTCAGATTTGAGGTGTTTGGCAATGGTTCCGAAAAATTCTGGAGCCATGGACAGGAAGAAGACCTTGTTGTGCTGGGTATCGTATTTTTCACACAAGTCGTCCTGTAATTTTCGAAGAGCTACATAATGTTCCGTGTCATTGACATCATGGCTTTGATAGTAGAAATGACTAGCAAATTCATGTGCTTGACGTGGTGTGTCAGGTAGATCACCTAGTGATTCAATGACGGTTTGCTCAAAAAATTCCTTGGTCCAGGGTCTGCGAGCTGTACCAATTACTGCAAAGTTTTCTTTGATGTGTCCAGCCTTATAGAGGCGGAATAAAGATGGGTAAAGTTTGCGTTTGGCAAGGTCGCCACTAGCACCAAAAATTGTAAACAATACATGTGATGACATAATTCATTCCTATCTGTTGAGTATAGACACTATTATAGCATAAATTGTCAGAAAATTCACTTTTTGAATTGGAATTATTAGAAAACACGGTAGACGTACGGGGAATCTGGCTGTTCAATCTGAACCATCGATTGTAATTCAAGTGTTGGGAGATTTTGTTTCAACGATGTGTGGTAGGAAACCTTGATTGTTCCTCTGGCTTTTACCCAAGTATTGTTAGGAAATTCTGTGGTAGCCCCCGTAGAGAGTAAGCCATATACCCCAGAATCAGCAATGCAGTGAATAATACCAAAGCGGAAAAGGAAAAATTGCTGGCTATTGTTAGGGTCATTGTAGACAAATCCAATCATTTCAATCGTTTTTCCTGAAAATTCCGTAGGATAGTCGTAGATTGCTTCCATCACTTCCATATAGTTTTCATTAGTAACGACAATGGTTTCTTCAGCCAAGTATCTATCAGCAATTTCACGCATCTGGTTTTGATAGGCAGATTTCGTAAAATAAATAGAAGTATCAGGCTTGAGATACTGAACAGTCGTCCCTTCTTGGTTTTGTGTATTAGCATCGTTTTCTGCTGCTAGTGGGAAATGATAGCCCTTGGCAGCAACAGTTGTTGAATCCAGGCTTACCGTAGGAAAGAGCCAGGCTATAGCAAGAGGAATGAGCAATAGTCCAATGCTTGATAGTTTGGCAATTTTGCTTTTTAAATGGCTATGTACTCGAATTTCTTTTACCCAGACATACAATTGTACGATGGCAAGTATGAAAGATAAAACCATGGATAGATAGGCTAGATAGCTATAGTGCAGATTGATGTATTGGTCTAATTTTCCAGAGACATAAAGATACATGGTCATCTCAAAGTAACCTGCAAGAATTAAAAAACGAATCATACTACACCTCCAAGTATCAGACTATATCCCAAAATAACGAGAGTGATAGTAATGATAAAACCGGCTATAAATTTCCCCTTGAAATAATGTTTCATCATGAGCAAGTTTTTAACATCTACCATGGGTCCGATAACTAAGAAAGCCATTACTGGGGCGAATCCGAAGCTGGATAGTAGTGATGCACCAATAAAGGCATCGGCTTCAGAACATAGGGAAAGAAGAAAGGCCAGCAACATCATCAGTAAAATAGCTGTTAATGGACTGTGACCGATGGTAGTCAGGACAGCAGTTGGAATATAGACCTGTACGAGACTTGCAAAGAGACAACCAAAGACTAGGTAACGTCCCGTATCAAAAAATTCATCAATGGCATGAATAAGTGCGAAGCCAACTTTTTGCCAGCTGGTTTTATCTGAATAATCATGCTGGTGATGGTCAAACTTGCTTCCTTTAAGAATTGGTCCTTTTATGAAAAAACCAAGAATGATTCCCAATACTAGGGATACAATGATGGCTCCTAGGGCTCTATAGAAGGCAAAAAGTAAGGAATTGCCAAAAGCAGTAAAGGTTGCAAAAAGGACGATGGGATTAATCACAGGAGCCGTTACTAAAAAGGGAACAGCAGTATAACTAGGTACTTTTTTCTCTAATAGCCGATTGACAATAGGGACAATACCACATTCGCAAGACGGAAAAATGAAGCCGATAAAGGTTCCAAATAGAATGGCAAGAAACTTGTTCTTGGGAAGGAGTTTATGGACTTTTTCAGGGGTGATAAACACATCAATAAAGCCAGAAATCAATGCTCCAATCAACACAAAGGGCAAGGCTTCAATCATGATAGACAAGAAAATAGCCCCTGCCTGTAGGACGGAGGTAGGTAATTGATCAAGACCGAACATATTATTTTTTATCCTGATTCAAGTTGTTTTTCTCGGAATTTTCTTTTGATTTTGGATCAGGATACTCAATTTCTTCCAATTTTTCAAATGAAGCAAATTCTTCCAGCATCTTTTCTAAATCATCTTGTCGTTTATAGGTTACAGCCATAGGGCACCTCCAAAAATTTTATATACACATTATACATTTTTTACTAAAAATTATCTAAAGGAATCTGTTTTTATTGAAGCGCAAATATAGTTCGCACCTTCAAATCATGATATAATATTCTTATGAAAACAAGAATATCAGAATTAGTTAGCGTGCTCAATCAATACGTTAAAGAGTATTATCAATTGGACCAACCTAGCGTATCAGATGCAGAATATGATACGCTTTATCGTGAATTAGTAGAACTGGAAACAGCTCATCCAGAACTGATTTTACCAGACAGTCCTACCCATCGGGTCGGGGGAAAGGTGCTAGACGGATTTGAAAAATATAGTCATGTTTATCCTCTTTTTAGTTTGCAGGATGCTTTTTCTCGTGAAGAATTAGAAGCTTTTGACCAGCGAGTTCGCAAGGAATTTCCTCAAGCAACTTATATCTGTGAATTGAAGATTGATGGTCTATCTATTTCCCTGACCTATGAAGCGGGTAATTTAGTCGTGGGTGCTACACGTGGTGACGGTAGTGTCGGTGAAAATATCACAGAAAATCTCAAACGAGTGGCTGATATTCCCTTGACCCTACCCGAAGCTGTGGACATCACTGTCCGAGGTGAGTGTTATATGCCAAAGGCTTCCTTTGACCGTGTCAACAAACAGCGTCAGGAGGCTGGTGAAGCTGAATTTGCTAATCCGCGTAACGCAGCGGCAGGAACTCTTCGCCAATTAGACACAGGTGTCGTGGCCCAGCGTGGACTTGCAACCTTCCTTTACCAAGAGGCTAGTCCGTCTGAAGCGACTAGTCAGTCCGATGTGCTTCGCAAGTTAGATGCTCTGGGATTTGTGACCAACCACGAATATTGCTTGGCGGAGTCGATTGATGACACGTGGGATTTTATTGAAAAAATAGCAGAGCGTAGAGATGATTTACCCTATGAGATAGATGGTGTTGTCATCAAGGTAAATGATTTAGCTATACAAGAAGAACTAGGATTTACAGTAAAAGCGCCACGATGGGCAGTAGCCTACAAGTTTCCAGCTGAGGAAAAAGAAGCAGAAATCTTGTCGGTTGATTGGACTGTTGGCCGGACAGGTGTTGTGACACCAACTGCCAACCTTAGTCCTGTTCAACTGGCAGGAACGACTGTCAGTCGAGCGACCTTGCACAACGTAGACTATATCGCCGAAAAAGATATTCGTATTGGCGATACGGTCATTGTTTATAAGGCGGGAGATATTATTCCAGCAGTTCTGAAAGTGGTGGATAAATATCGAAAAGAGCAAGAAATCATGCCCATTCCTAGTCATTGTCCGTCTTGTCAGAGCGACCTACAACACTATGAGGATGAAGTTGCCCTCCGCTGTATCAACCCTATTTGTCCTAGTCAGCTGATGAGTAAGTTGGAACATTTTGCAAGTCGGGATGCCATGAACATTGCGGGACTGGGTAGTTCAATCGTTGAAAAACTCTTTGGAGCAGGTTTGGTACACGATGTTGCTGATATTTATAAATTAACTGTTGATGACCTATTGACTTTGGAAGGTTTCAAAGAAAAATCAGCTGACAAGCTCTATCAAGCCATTCAAACTTCTAAGAGCAACTCAGCAGAACGCCTCCTGTTTGGTCTAGGTATTCGCCATGTCGGCAGTAAGGCAAGTAAGATTTTAGTAGAAAAATTTGGCGATTTAGAAACCTTAGCATTTGCTGATCAAGAAGCAATTGCTTCGCTAGAAGGCCTTGGTCAGGTTATTGCTAAGTCCTTGACAACTTTTTTTGCTAGTGAGGGTGCGCAGCAACTTTTAGCTGAACTTAAGGAAGCTAAGGTAAACTTGACCTATCTCGGACAAGTAGTAGATGAAAATGCTGCGCTATCGGGTATGACAGTTGTACTGACTGGTAAATTGGAGCGAATGAAACGAAACGAAGCCAAGGCCAAATTAGAAGCTTTAGGGGCAAATGTAGCAGGATCAGTTTCTAAAAAAACTAATCTTGTGGTTGCTGGAACAGATGCAGGTAGTAAATTGACCAAAGCACAGGAACTAGGTATCGAAATAAAAGATGAGGCTTGGTTGGAGAGCTTGTAAAGGTAAAACGATGGAAGAAAGAAAACGTGCTAGACTAATATATAATCCGACCTCAGGTCAAGAAATCATGAAGAAAAATGTGGCCGAAGTATTGGACATTTTGGAAGGTTACGGTTATGAAACTTCAGCTTTCCAAACAACTGCTGAGAAAGACTCTGCAAAAAATGAGGCTACACGTGCGGCACTTGCGGGCTTTGACTTGATTATTGCGGCTGGTGGAGATGGAACGATCAATGAAGTCGTCAATGGAATTGCTCCGCTTGAAAAACGTCCGCAGATGGCCATCATACCGACTGGCACTACCAATGACTATGCGCGTGCATTAAAAGTGCCCAGGGGAAATCCTGTAGAAGCAGCTAAGGTTATTGGTAAGCAGCAGACCATTTTAATGGATATTGGTTTAGCCAAAAATCAAAAAAATGGTTTTTATCAAGAACATTATTTTATCAACATTGCTGCGGCAGGTACACTTACGGAATTGACCTACAGTGTTCCAAGTCAACTTAAGACCATGTTTGGCTATTTGGCCTATGTGGTAAAAGGAGCAGAACTCCTGCCACAAGTACAATTTACACCTGTTCGTGTAGAGCATGACGAGGGCGTGTTTGAAGGCTCGGTTTCAATGATTTTTGTTGCCTTAACCAATTCAATTGGAGGGTTTGAACAGATCGTTCCAGATGCTAAGTTAGATGATGGTAATTTTACCTTATTGATGGTTAAAACAGGGAATTTATTTGAAATTCTGCATCTGATTCG
Source organism: Streptococcus sp. 2022WUSS135 (assembly GCF_044427045.1). NCBI lineage: Bacteria > Bacillati > Bacillota > Bacilli > Lactobacillales > Streptococcaceae > Streptococcus > Streptococcus sp. 2022WUSS135. The sequence continues at coordinate 42,504 of NZ_JAOTGL010000005.1, read as the reverse complement.
TCAAGTCTTAGATGGTGGCAAACACATTGATAGTGATTTAGTTGAATACATAAAAACCAAGAGCCTATCCATCGAAAATCTGAACCCAGATAACCGTCTACTGCTCAATCTAGATGGAGAGTTTGGTGGGGAAGCTCCTGTAAGTCTGTACAACCTATCAAACCATATAGAGTTTTTCGCAGATACAGATCTGGTTTCTGACCATGCAATCACTCTTGATACTGATCAGATGAATCGAGAAGATATGGCCAAACGATTCATTGAAGAAACAGACCATATTGATGAAGCTATTAAATAGGAAGAAAAGATGAAACCGTCTTTTCTTTTTATTTTGTAAAAACGAATTAAACGCTTACAATGACGGTATTTTCTTGACAAATAGATGTTTTAGGAGTATCCTTACATGGTATTAAATTTTAAAAGGAGAATTCGTTATGAGTTTAGGCGCATTGGCCCTTGGATTGGCCTGTCTTGGTGTAAGTATCGGTGAGGGACTGTTGGTGGCTTCATACCTTAGTTCGACTGCACGTCAACCAGAAATGCAAAGTAAATTGATGGCTGGTGTATTTTTGGGTGTTGCCTTTATCGAGGGAACTTTCTTCGTAACCTTGGCTATGACATTTGTCTTGAAATAGTAGAAAATAGAGAAATAGAAAAGGGGGGAACCTCCATTGGAAGAACATTTAAGTCCAACCCTTACCCTTGGTCCCGTAACCTTTGACCTGACCATGGTATTGGTTTCTGTCATTACCATTTCCATTATTTTCTTACTTGTTTTTTGGGCTAGTCGTCGGATGGAGCTCAAGCCAAAAGGAAAACAGAATGTTTTGGAGTACGTTTACGAATTGACCATCAATTTTACAAAAGGGAATCTTGGCGATGCGGAAGCAAAGCGGTATTCCTTGTTCTTCTTTACAGTCTTTACTTTTCTTTTGGTTGCCAATAATCTAGGTTTGATGACCAAATTGGAAACAGCAGAAGGACATAATTTGTGGACTTCTCCAACGGCCAATATGGCTTACGATTTCGGTTTGGCAACAATTGCAACAGTATTTTGTCATGTTGAAGGTATTCGTCGTCGCGGTTTCAAGGCGTACCTCAAATCTTTTGTGACACCCTGGGCTATGGCTCCAATGAACATTTTGGAAGAAGTGACCAACCTTGTGTCGCTTGCTCTTCGTCTGTACGGTAACATTTATGCTGGTGAAGTGCTTGTCTCTCTTCTTCTACAATTATCTCAACAAAGTGCACTTGCATATCCAATTGCCTTTGCTCTAAACGTTGTTTGGACAGCATTTTCTGTATTCATTTCATGCTTGCAGGGATATGTATTTATCATGTTGGTATCTATGTACTTAAATAAAAAAATTAGTGGTGAGAGTGAATAGGAAAGGGAATGACAACTATGGCAACAACTATTACAATGCAATCTAGTACCATTCTTGGAAACTTTATCTTGGTAACAGCCTCATTTGCAATACTTATTATTCTTATTCGTGTTTTTGCATGGGATAAAATTACAGGTATTTTTGAAGAACGTGCCAATAAGATTGCAAATGATATTGATGCTGCAGAAGAAAAACTAACAGCAGCAGCGAACCTTGTTCAACAACGTGAAGATGAGTTGGTACAGGGACGTATTGAAAGTCAAAAGATTATTCAAGACGCGGTTGAACGCGCAAAACTAGAGAAAAAACGTATTCTTGAGCAAGCAGATGTTGAAATTCAAGGATTGAAGCAAAAAGCTCAATTGGAAATTGAAGCTGAAAAACGTGAAGCACAAGAAAACTTGCGTGTTCAAGTTGCTGAATTGGCAGTTGATCTTGCAAGCAAAATTATTTTGGAAGATTTGGACCAACAAGCTCATAGTAACTTGATTGACCGTTATTTGGACAAACTAGGAGACAAGTAGATGAACGCTAGAGAAAATGCCATCGTGCAAAAATATGCTCTATCATTTGTTGAAAAAGTCAGTGATCATGCAGATATTTGGGATATGTATGACCAGATTTCTGACTTGATTTCCATCATTCATGATAGTAAGCTGAATCGACTCTTGCTGTCAGCGACAGTGTCGAGAGAAGAAAAGGCTGACTTTGTAAGGACGGTACGTCAATCTAGTTTCTGGCAAATCAATGACTTGATTGAAGATGTTATTCGTGATGGTCATGCAGATTTGCTTCTTGAAACCCTTGAGCGTGTCCAATTACAAATCAGTAAATTTAAAAATGAATTTGAAGCCCGTGTGGTTTCGGTCTATCCGTTGACAGAAGCTCAAAAAGAGCGTCTCCGTCACTTGGTAGAACAACGATTTTCCTTGCGTGTACGCAATATCACGGAAGAACTTGATCAAAGTCTCCTCGGTGGTTTTATTGTAACGGTTAACCATAAGGTAATCGATGCAAGCGTTCGGACACAGTTGAAGGACGTTAGAAAAAAACTTTAGAAAATAGAAAGTGGTGTTCTTTTGATTAATGCACAAGAAATTAGCGCTTTACTAAAACAACAAATTGAAGGCTTTCAGCCTGACTTTGACTACACAGAGACTGGTGTCGTAACCTATATCGGTGACGGTATCGCCCGTGCGCAAGGTCTTGACAATGCCATGAGTGGAGAGCTTTTGGTATTTGAAAATGGCACCATTGGTATGGCACAAAACTTAGAAACCAACGATGTTGGTATCATCATTCTCGGACAATTTACCGATATTCGTGAAGGGTCAGTTGTTCGTCGTACTGGTAAAATTATGGAAGTACCAGTTGGTTCGGCTTTGATTGGTCGTGTCATCAACCCACTTGGTCAACCTGTGGATGGTCTTGGTGAAATTCGTACTAGTAAGACTCGTCCGATTGAATATCCAGCACCAGGTGTTATGCAACGTAAGTCGGTTAATGAACCGCTTCAAACTGGTCTTAAGGCGATTGACGCTTTGGTTCCGATTGGTCGTGGTCAGCGTGAATTGATTATCGGTGACCGTCAGACAGGGAAGACATCTGTAGCTATTGATGCTATTCTCAACCAAAAAGGCCAAGACATGATTTGTATCTATGTCGCTATCGGTCAGAAAGAGTCAACTGTTCGTACTCAGGTTGAAACGCTTCGTCAATATGGTGCTTTGGATTACACAATCGTAGTAACTGCATCTGCTTCACAACCGTCTCCATTGCTTTTCTTGGCTCCTTATGCTGGTGTTGCGATGGCAGAAGAGTTCATGTATGAAGGCAAACACGTCTTGATTGTTTATGATGATTTGTCAAAACAAGCGGTAGCCTACCGTGAATTATCTCTCTTGCTTCGTCGTCCTCCGGGTCGTGAAGCCTATCCAGGGGATGTATTCTACTTGCACAGTCGTTTGCTAGAGCGTTCAGCCAAGGTTTCAGATGAATTGGGCGGTGGCTCCATTACAGCTCTACCATTTATCGAAACACAAGCGGGAGATATTTCAGCTTACATCGCAACCAACGTGATTTCTATCACGGATGGACAAATCTTCTTGAAGGACGATTTATTCAACTCTGGTATCCGTCCAGCCATTGATGCGGGTTCTTCTGTATCACGTGTAGGTGGTTCTGCACAGATTAAGGCCATGAAAAAGGTTGCAGGTACCCTTCGTATCGACTTAGCTTCTTATCGTGAATTAGAGGCCTTTACGCAGTTCGGTTCAGATTTGGATGCGGCAACTCAGGCAAAACTCAACCGCGGTCGTCGAACTGTGGAAGTCTTGAAACAGCCATTGCATAAGCCACTTCCAGTTGAAAAACAAGTTTTGATTTTGTATGCTTTGACAAATGGCTATCTTGACTCAGTGCCGATTGATGATATCTTGGCATTTGAAGAAGAGTTGTATGCTTATTTTGATTTGCATTATGATAATCTTTTGGATGTCATTCGTACAACCAAAGATCTACCTGATACAGATGAGTTGAACGCTGCAATTCAAGCTTTCAAAGACCAGTCTGTCTTTAAGTAAAGGAGTGAATAATGGCAGGTTCTCTCAATGAAATCAAGTCAAAAATTGCATCAACTAAGAAAACCAGTCAAATCACCGGTGCCATGCAGATGGTTTCGGCTTCTAAATTAGCCAAATCAGAGCAATTAGCGCAATCCTTTCAGATCTACGCTAGTAAGGTTCGTCAGATTACAACGGATCTCTTACGTGGAGAATTGATGGCTTCAGATACAAGCAATCCAATGCTGATTCGCCGTCCAGTTCAAAAATCGGGTTATATTGTCATTACCTCTGACAGTGGACTAAAAGGTTCTTATAATTCCAGTATTTTGAAGGCTGTGATGGGGATGATTGAACAGGACCATGACTCGAAAGATGAGTATGAGATTATTGCTATTGGTAGTATGGGAGCAGATTTTTTCCGTGCTCGTGGTATCAATCCTGTCTTTGAATTGCGCGGTTTAGCAGACAACCCAAGTTTTGAAGAGGTTCAAAAAATCATTTCTAAGTCTGTTGAGATGTACAAGAATGAACTCTTTGATGAGTTGTATGTTTGTTATAACCACCATGTCAATAGTTTGACCAGTCAGGTGCGTGTACAACAGATGCTTCCTGTAGAAGATTTGGACCACAATGAAGCAGATGGTTATACAGCTACCTTTGAGTTGGAACCAAACCGTGAGGTTATTTTGGAACAACTCTTGACTCAATATGCAGAATCAACTATTTATGGAGCGATTTTGGATGCCAAAACTGCTGAAAATGCAGCAGGTATGACAGCCATGCAGACAGCAACGGATAATGCTAAGAATGTCATTAACGATTTGACAATCCAATACAATAGGGCTCGTCAGGCAGCGATTACTCAGGAAATTACTGAGATTGTAGCTGGTGCCTCAGCCCTTGAGTAATAGAAATAGAGGAAATAGAATGAGTTCAGGCAAAATTACTCAGGTTGTCGGACCAGTTGTAGACGTTGCGTTTGCAGCAGAAGATAAACTTCCTGAGATTAACAACGCACTCGTTGTATATAAAAATGATGATTCCAAACAAAAAGTCGTGCTTGAAGTGGCTTTGGAACTTGGTGATGGCGTTGTACGGACCATTGCCATGGAATCAACGGATGGATTGACACGTGGGATGGAAGTTCTCGATACAGGTCGTCCTATCTCAGTTCCAGTCGGTAAAGAAACGCTGGGTCGTGTCTTCAATGTGTTGGGAGATACCATTGACCTTGAAGAGTCTTTTCCGGCAGATTTTGAACGTGAGCCTATCCATAAGAAAGCGCCAGCTTTTGACGAATTATCTACTTCAAGCGAAATTTTGGAAACAGGGATTAAGGTTATCGACCTCCTAGCACCTTATCTAAAAGGTGGTAAGGTTGGTCTCTTCGGTGGTGCCGGTGTTGGTAAAACCGTTCTTATCCAAGAATTGATTCACAATATTGCCCAAGAACACGGTGGTATCTCTGTGTTTACCGGAGTTGGCGAGCGTACCCGTGAAGGGAACGATCTTTACTGGGAAATGAAAGAATCAGGTGTTATTGAAAAAACGGCCATGGTATTTGGTCAGATGAATGAGCCACCAGGAGCTCGTATGCGTGTTGCTCTTACTGGTTTGACCATTGCGGAATACTTCCGTGATGTGGAAGGGCAGGATGTTCTTCTGTTCATCGATAATATCTTCCGTTTCACTCAGGCTGGTTCAGAAGTGTCTGCCCTCTTGGGCCGTATGCCATCAGCCGTTGGTTATCAGCCAACACTTGCAACTGAGATGGGACAATTGCAGGAGCGTATTACCTCGACCAAGAAGGGTTCTGTTACATCTATTCAGGCTATTTACGTACCTGCGGATGACTATACAGACCCAGCTCCAGCGACAGCTTTCGCTCACTTGGACTCGACTACCAACTTGGAACGTAAGTTGACTCAGCTTGGTATCTACCCTGCGGTGGATCCATTGGCATCATCATCTCGTGCGCTTTCTCCACAAATCGTTGGTGAAGAGCACTATGCAGTGGCTATGGAAGTAAAACGTGTTCTTCAACGTTACCAAGAATTGCAAGATATTATTGCCATTCTCGGTATGGACGAATTGTCAGATGAAGAGAAGACCTTGGTTGGTCGAGCTCGTCGTATCCAATTCTTCCTCTCTCAAAACTTCAACGTTGCGGAGCAATTTACAGGTATGCCAGGTTCTTATGTGCCAGTAGCTGAAACGGTGAAAGGCTTTAAGGAAATCTTGGACGGCAAACACGACCATCTACCAGAAGATGCCTTCCGAAATGTTGGTTCAATTGAGGATGTGGTCGCTAAAGCTGCTAAAATGAAATTCTAGAGGTGGCTTATGGGACAAATGACTGTACAAATCGTAACACCAGACGGTATCAAATATGACCATCATGCAGCATTTGTTTTGGTCAAAACGGTTGATGGTGAGATGGGGGTCTATTCTGGACATGAAGAACTGATTGCAGTTTTGGAAATCGGTGAAATGAAAGTGCGTCGTGTTGATGATGAAAACCATGTGGACTGGATTGCGGTCAATGGTGGAATCATTGAAGTCAACAAGGATATTATTACGGTCATTTCTGATTCCGCTGAGCGGGAACGGGATATTGATATTAGTCGTGCGGAACGTGCCAAATTGCGCGCGGAACGTGAATTGGAAGAAGCACAGACTGCTCGTAATATTGATATGGAGATGCGTGCAACAGTCGCCCTCCAACGTGCGATAAATCGTATTCGTGTTGGGAAACATTAATCTATATGGGATTGAACTTGGTTCAGTTCCATTTTTTAATTTCATGGTATAATGGAAACATGGTAATTTCAATTTTACAGTTTTTTAGTCATATATTGTTTATCTATCTGGCTCATCATCTCTTGGTTACAACAGTTGATTGGTCACGGTGGTTGAAGGTAACGGGGGACAATCAGCGTAAAATCAATTTGCTGATTCTCTTTCTGGCAATAGCACTGGGGTACTTGGTCTCGACTTTCTTTTTAGAATTGTTGATGATGGGACGCTCTTTTGCAAATATGTGATTTAAGTAAGAAAAGGATAAGAAATGGATACAATTATTGTTACAGGTAGTAAAAACGGTTTGAAAGGACAGGTTGAGATTGAGGGGGCGAAGAATGCCGTTCTGCCTTTATTGGCAGCAACAGTTCTAGCAAGTCAAGGGCAAACCAAATTGACTCAGGTTCCTATTTTGTCTGATGTCTATACAATGAATAATGTTGTACGTGGTCTGGGAGTTCGTGTGAAATTTGACGAGGAAACAAAGACTATCGATATTGACGCAACAGGTAAACTTGGTAGTGAAACTCCTTATAAGTATGTGAGTCAAATGCGTGCCTCTATTGTTATTCTTGGTCCGATTTTGGCACGCAATGGCTATGCTAAGGTTTCTATGCCAGGAGGTTGTACAATTGGTAGTCGTCCAATAGATTTGCACTTAAAAGGTTTGCAAGCTATGGGGGCTAAAATTAAACAACGAGCTGGTTATATTGAAGCGAGTGCAGATAACTTGCAGGGAGCTCATATCTATCTTGATTTCCCAAGTGTTGGGGCAACGCAAAATTTGATGATGGCTGCAACTCTGGCGCAGGGCACAACGGTATTGGAAAATGCAGCGCGAGAACCTGAAATTGTTGACTTAGCTATTTTCCTAAACAAAATGGGGGCCAAAGTTAAGGGGGCAGGCACAGAGACTATTACGGTTACTGGTGTAGAAGAATTGACTGGCGCAGAACACCAAGTGGTGCAAGATCGTATCGAAGCGGGTACCTTTATGGTGGCAGCAGCAATGACTGGTGGCGATGTCTTGGTGAAAGATGCGGTCTGGGAGCACAACCGTCCACTCATTTCTAAGATGTTGGAAATGGGAGTTGAGGTGACGGAAGAAGCTGAAGGGATTCGAGTTTGTTCGCAAGTGGATAAGCTTAAACCTGTAACAGTAAAAACCTTGCCACACCCAGGCTTCCCAACGGATATGCAGGCTCAATTTACAGCCCTAATGGCAGTTGCAAAGGGTGAATCTACCATGATTGAAACGGTATTTGAGAATCGTTTCCAGCATTTGGAAGAAATGCGTCGGATGGATTTGCATTCGGAAATTTTACGAGATACAGCTATCATCACGGGAGGACAAGCTCTGCAAGGTGCTCAGGTTATGTCTACTGATTTACGAGCAAGTGCCGCTTTGATTCTGGCTGGTTTGGTTGCTGAAGGTGAGACGATTGTAGGTAAATTAACGCACTTAGACCGAGGTTACTATCGTTTTCATGAGAAGTTAGCTGCTTTAGGTGCAACGATTGAACGTGTGAGTGGAGAAGATGAAAATGGATAAGGATAATCTTAGCTATGTTGGTAAAAATTTAATCTTAGTAGCAGTTGTTTTGTTGATTGCTATTTTGGTGTTTGTTTTAGGATTAATGGTTGGTTACGGTGTCATAGGAGATGGAGACAATGTATTTGCGGTGTTGTCACCAGCTAAGTGGCAAGAACTAATCGGTAAATTTACAGGAAAGTAGGCTGGACCTGCTTTTTTGATGGAGAGAAAATGGCGAAGAAAAATGTAAAAAAACAAGCAATGAGTCTGCTCAGCTTATTGGCTACGATTGTTGTAGTGGCGGGTGGCTATCTTTTAAGTGATAACAAGAGCAGTAAGGTTGCTGAATATTCCTATTATGTCAATCAGTCTAAGACAAGTGAGAGCACACCTAGTCAGGAACTGGCTAGTTCGGTATTGACAGAAGATGTAAAAAAACAACTGGGGAATTCGATTGAATGGAATGGTGCTGGAGCATTTATTATTAACGGGAATAAAACGGATTTAGATGCATCGGTTGCCAGTGTTCCTTATGGTGATAATAAGACAAAAACAGTCCAGGGAGAAATGGTTCCAACAGTAGCCAATGCGCTTTTAGCCAAATCTACACGTCAGTATAAGGACCGTGAAGAAACAGGAAATGGTCGGACTTCTTGGACACCTGCGGGTTGGCACCAGGTCCATGATTTAACTGGAGAATATGACCATGCAGTGGACCGTGGTCACCTCCTAGGTTATGCTTTGATTGGTGGATTGTCTGGCTTTGATGCTTCAACCAGCAATCCTAAGAATATTGCAGTTCAAACAGCTTGGTCCAACCAAGCTAATGACCAAACTTCAACTGGGCAGAATTATTTTGAAAGTCAGATTCGGCGGGCCTTGGATAAAAATAAGCGTGTCCGCTATCGTGTGACCTTGGTGTATGCTGAGAGTGAAGACCTTGTTCCAGTCGGAAGCCATCTAGAGGCAAAAGCAGCAGATGGTAGCCTAGAGTTCAATGTGTTCGCTCCAAATGTGCAGAGTGGTCTCAGTATCAACTATCATAGTGGGGAAATTGTAGTAAATCAATAAATAGTCAGACGAATTCTCCCTCGCTAAATCAAATATATCAGACGATTTTCACGTAAAATCGTCTTTTTTTGCGTATAATTAAAAATATTTACAAAAACAGTTGACAAATCATCTGACGAATATTAGAATATAGTTAAAGAAAACGCTTACGACTTTGTCGTAGAAAACATTTAGGAGGAATTTCCAATGGAAAAACATGTTGAGCAACGTGTCGAAGACGTTACTTATAACAAAGCCAAGTTATGGCAAATCATATTATTTGCGATGAACAATTCATCGACGAATATTTACTTGGTTGCCTTTACTTTCGTGACTTATTTATCGACAGGTGTGCTTGGTCTTGCAGCCCTGTTTGTTAGTCAACTCATGGGCTATATTCGTATCTTTGATGGTTTCATTGATCCTACAATCGGAGTTATCATTGATAAAACGGATACTAAGTTTGGTAAATATCGTCCTATCTTGGTTTTGGGGAATATCATTACAGCAGCTTCTCTTTTTATGATGTTAGGTTTAAGTGGAGTTAGTGAGAGTCTCCGTCTTCCTCTATTCATCCTTGTTTTGATTATCCATAAAATTGGTTATTCATTGCAACAGACCATTACAAAAGCAGGACAAGTTGCGCTTACCAATGATCCAAAGCAACGTCCAATCTTTAATATTGTTGATGGTATTGCCACAACTGTGTTGATGACTGGTAGTCAGGTTGTTGTGTCAGGGACATTGGTTCCGAAACATGGCGGTTTCACCCCAAGTTTCTTCCAAGAATTGTTCCTCGGTGTAGTAGTAATTTCAGCTGTTCTGGGTATTCTTGCTATTATCGGTATTTGGGAGAAAGACAATAAGAAATACTTTGGTCTTGGTGAGAAGACACAAGAAACGAAGTTGAAAGATTACTGGAAAGTTATCAAAGGAAACAAACCTTTGCAGGTTCTTTCAATCTCTGCAGCCTTTGTAAAATTTGTTGCTCAACTGTTTGGAGATTCCGTTATCGGAGTTATGCTGTATGGTATTATCTTCGGTGACTATGCTCTTTCTGGAAAAATGTCTATGCTTTTGATTTTGCCAGGTATTCTTGTAACAGTTGGTGCTGCGCAATTGGCTCGTCGTAAAGGTTTACGTTTTGCCTATATTACAGCGCTTCAACTTGGGATTGCTGGTCTTGTAACCTTGGCAGCAATGCTCTTTTCAGCTAAACCAGGTATGTTGGATTTGACAAATTGGAATCTCTACACAATCGGTTTCTTTGTTGTTTATATCATTGCTCGCTACGCATCTAGTGCTCCATCTGGTTTGGTATTGACCATGGGTGCGGATATTACAGACTATGAAACTTCAGTATCTGGTCGTTACTTGTCAGGTATGATTGGGACTATCTTCTCATTGACAGACTCAATTGCTTCTTCATTTGCCCCAATGGTTGTTGGATTTGTATTAGCAGGTATCGGTTTTGGTAAAGAGTACCCAACTGTTGAAACAGCATTCTCAACAGATTTGAGAATGGCACTGATTGTCCTGTTGACAGTGATTCCAGCAGCGGTATTGAGCGTATCCTTGTTCTTGATGAAATTCTACAAACTAGACCGTGAAGAAATGGCTCGCATTCAAGAAAAAATCCATGTTATGAAAGCGGCAAAAGATGAAGAACGTGTGCGTGCGATTGCAAAAAATGTTCCATTATCTGATATGGATTATGTTGATGTAACTCAATATAAGGTTGATCAATACGACGATAAATAATACATTAACGACCTAGTTGGAGGCTTCCAGCTGGGTCTTTCATCTAGGAGGCGGTATGAAAAAAATCTTAGCGTTTGGAGAAGTTTTATTGAGGCTATCTCCTCCTCATTATCAGACCTTAACACAGGCTACGAGTTTGGATTGTCAGTTTGGTGGTTCGGAGTTGAATGTGTTAGCCAGCTTGGCTCAGCTTGGTCACTCAGTCGAGTTGGTGACGGCACTGCCTAAGAATGAAGTGGGAAAAATGGCAGAACACTTTCTTTTTGCACGGCAGATTGGACAGAAATATGTGATTCGAAAAGAGGGAAGGCTGGGTCTTTATTATTATCAAAAGGGTTTCTCCCTTAGACCTAGCCAGGTGACCTACGACCGTGATTATTCTGCTTTCAGCTTATCCAAGGAAGAAGACTATGATTTGGAGGGGATGTTTGACGGTGTCGATTGGTTTCATGTGAGTGGTATAACGGTCGCTTTGAATTCAGATATTTATCGACTGGCCTTTCGTTTGATGGAAATGGCAAAGGGGCAGGGTGTTAAGGTTTCCTTTGACTTGAATTATCGAGAAAGTTTGTGGTCTTCTTTTGAAGAAGCGAGGGAGAAATTATCTCCTTTTGTAGGTTTAGCAGATATTTGCTTTGGTCTAGAGCCTATTCAACTTTTCAATGAATCTGGTAAAGATGTGAAGGATGAATTGGAGTTGAAGCGCCCTTATGAAAATAAAGAAGTCTTGTTGGCGGTGGTTAAAGGTCTGGCGGAGACTTATTCTTTGCAAAGTCTTGCTTTTACCCAGAGGGAAATGACCTACAATAATGAATATTTGCTGAAAGCATACTTATATCAAGATGGTATTCTTTATGAAACGGAAAAAGAATCCATTCAAGTTTTGGACCGAGTTGGGACAGGGGATGCCTTTACAGCAGGAATTATTTTGGGTTATTTGCAGGAAAAAATGCCACAGGAAATAGTCGACTTGGGGATGGCTAGTTTTCAATTCAAGCACACCATTGAAGGGGACATTAATGTCATCAGTCAATCAGATATTGATTTGCTATTGAAAAAGGGTTCACGTGAAATAAAACGATAGAAAGAAGGAAAAAGTATGTTGTATCCTATACAAACAAAAACACGCTCAGTTTATTCTTTAAATGGAATATGGGCTTTTAAGCAAGGGAGCAATGATGTTCATAGTCTGTTAGATACAGATGAAGTAATGGTTGTACCGAGTTCCTTTAATGATGTTGTTGTCGATAAAGCAAAGCGCAGTTTTGTCGGAGATAATTGGTATGAACTCACGGTGGCTCTTCCTGTCGTATCAGCTGATGAGGAGTTGGTTGTGCGTTTTGGTTCGGTAACGCATCAGGCCAAAGTCTATGCAGATGGTCAGCTAATCGGGGAGCACAAAGGTGGTTTCACCCCTTTTGAATGCTTGATTCCATCAAACTTATACGACGCTGACCAATTCCGTTTGACAGTCTGTGCCAATAATGAGTTGAATTACACAACCCTTCCAGTAGGGAATTATAGCGAAGAAGTGGATGAGAATGGTCAAATTGTGAAGACCGTCAAGGAGAATTTTGACTTTTTCAACTATTCTGGTATCCAGCGGACGGTTCATCTCTATAAACGTCCCAAAAATAGGATTGAGGATATTGTTATTCGGACGGAGCTAAATCAAGATTTGACTCAGGCGGTAGTGAATGTTGATGTGAAGACAGTTGGGCAGTACGATTCCATCCGTATGTCTATTTTAGATCAAGAGGGACAGGAAGTAGGTCTTCTTGAAAACGGACAAATGGTCATTGAACATCCATGCCTTTGGGAGGTCTTAGATGCCTATCTCTATACTGCTAAAGTTGAATTATTTGACGGAGAAAACTTGCTAGATACCTACTCAGAACAATTCGGTATTCGTAGTGTTGCGGTTGAAAATGGGCAGTTTTTCATCAATGGAAAACCTTTCTATTTCAAGGGATTTGGTAAACATGAAGATACCTTTATTAATGGTCGTGGTTTCAATGAAGCGGCCAATCTGATGGATTTGAATTTACTGAAGGATATTGGAGCAAATTCTTTTAGGACATCTCACTATCCCTATTCTGAGGAAATGATGCGGTTGGCAGATCGTTTGGGAATCGTTGTCCTTGATGAAGTGCCAGCAGTTGGCCTGTTCCAGCTTTTCAATGCAGCCTTGAATTTGACAGGTGATTCTGAAGAAGTAAAAAATACTTGGGAAGTTATGCAAACCAAGGAGGCTCATGAGCTGGTGATTGATGAATTGATAGCGCGTGATAAGAATCATCCATCTGTAGTGATGTGGGTTGTTGCCAATGAACCGGCAGGGCATGAAAAGGGAGCACGTGCTTACTTTGAACCTCTGATTCAGCGCATGAGGGACAGGGATCCTTCTAAGCGTCCTGTGACCTTGGTCAATATTATGACAGCAACGCCTGATAAGGATGAGGTTATGGATTTGGTCGATGTTGTCTGTCTCAATCGTTACTATGGTTGGTATGTTGCTCATGGTGACTTGAAAGCGGCAGAGAAAGGGCTCCGTCAAGAGTTGGAGACTTGGCAAAAACTTTATCCTGACAAGCCGATTTTGATTACGGAATATGGTGCAGATACTCTTCCAGGTTTGCATTCGATGTGGGATATTCCTTATACAGAGGAATTTCAGGTGGATTACTATGAGATGAACCATCGAGTCTTTGATTCTATTTCTAATTTGGTTGGTGAGCAGGTTTGGAATTTTGCTGATTTTGAAACCACGGTTGGTATTATTCGGATTCAAGGAAATCATAAGGGGTTATTCTCACGGAATCGTCAACCGAAGCAAATTGTTAGAGAAATAAAGAAACGTTGGACTGCCATTCCAAACTACCATTATAAGAGGAAATGAGCTATAATAGTAGCAAATAGAAAGTTGTATTGGAGGACCAAGCACATGGCGAAACCCTTGGTAGAAAAAGCATCGGAACGCTTATTGGAATTGATTTTGGAAAGAGGATATGAAGTTGGTGACAAGCTTCCAAATGAGTATGAATTGGCCCAAGATTTAGAAGTTGGACGTTCGACTGTTCGTGAAGCTGTTCGAAGTTTAGCTACTCGAAATATTCTGGAGGTGCGCCAAGGGTCGGGAACCTATATCAGCTCTAAAAAAGGAGTATCAGAGGATCCCCTAGGTTTTTCTTTGGTAAGAGACCGTGTAAAGTTGACGACAGATTTATTTGAAGTGCGGTATTTGCTTGAACCGAGAATTGCGGAGCGTGTCGCTCAGTTTGCCTCGGACGAAGATATTGCTCGACTAGAAGAAATTGTCCTTGCTATTGAAGAGGCCGTTGCTGCTGGAGACACGAAGCATCTGGAGTTGGATGTGAAATTCCACTGTATGCTGGCTGAGATGAGTGGGAATCTGGCAATGACTAGTCTGATGCCTGTCATTAATCAATCTATTCATCTGATCAATGAAAACTATTCAAATCGTCAGATGAAATCGGATAGTTTACAGGCCCACAGGAATATCTTAATGGCTATCAAGCAACGCCATCCTGTTGCAGCATATGATAGCATGTTAGCACATATTATATCAGTAAGACAGGTTGTTTTAAGCGAATGGTTCGATAAAGATATGACCTTGCATGGTCTCAATGATCATAAATAGAAATACAAAATATACTGCCCAGAAGAATTCTTCTGGGTATTTTTTGCTTTTTCATTGACAAATCATCTGATGAATTGTATACTATAGCTATAAATGACAACGCTTTCTAATTGGAGGTCAAGATGTTAAAGCAATTAAAAGAAAATTACTTTTTTGCAGTGATTCGCGGAAAAGATGAAGAAGATGCGAAAGAAATCGCTCGCCATGCGATTTTGGGAGGTATTCGAAATATTGAAATTACATTTTCGACTCCAAATGCTGCGACAGTGATCAAAGAATTACAAGAAGAGTTCTCAGACGATTCTTCCGTAGTCATCGGGGCGGGAACAGTAATGAATCTTAAGCTGGCACAAGAGGCCATTGACGCAGGGGCTAGTTTCCTGGTCAGTCCTCATTTTGATAAAGAAATTCAAGACTTGGCTCAAGAGGCTGAGGTATTCTACTTCCCAGGCTGTGCAACTGCAACAGAGATTGTCACAGCTAGTCAGGCGGGATGTCCTATTATTAAGCTTTTCCCTGGTGGCGTGTTGGGGCCTGGATTTATCAAGGATATTCACGGTCCTGTACCCCAAGTGGATTTGATGCCTTCTGGTGGCGTATCGGTTGAAAATGTTGCAGATTGGAAAAAGGCAGGTGCTTGTGCTGTTGGAGTCGGTTCGGCTCTGGCAAGTCGAGTGCAGGCTGAAGGCTATGAAAGTGTAACGACGATTGCTCGCAGTTTTGTTGCAGCTTTGGAGGGATGAAATGAGTTTTAATGATACAAACTTTATGCTAAAAAATGAGCCTGCTAAGGAGCTTTATGGGAAAATAGCAGAGCTTCCTATCTATGATTTCCATTGCCACTTGGATCCTAAGGAAATTTTTGAAGATAAGGTTTATGAAGATATTGTTGATCTGTGGCTGGGGGGTGACCATTATAAGTGGCGCTTGATGCGGGCTAATGGTATCTCAGAAGAAGAAATCACAGGTTCAGCAAGTAAACTAGATAAGTTTAAGGCTTGGGCAAGCACCTTGGAACGGGCTTTCGGAAATCCTCTGTATCATTGGAGTCATTTGGAATTGCGACAGGTTTTCGGTGTTGAGGAATTGTTGACCGAAGAAAATGCAGAGCGACTCTATCATCAGCTCAATGCCTATTTGCAAGAACATCAAATGAGTCCACGGAAGCTGATTGCGGATGCTAGGGTGACCTTTATTGGGACAACTGACCACCCACTAGATAGCTTGGAATGGCATAAGCGCTTGGCTGAGGACCCAACTATAGATACTGTAGTGGCACCAACTTTCCGCCCAGATGAAGCCTTTATAGAACATCGAAATTTCAATCCATTTATTAAACGCTTGGAGGAAGTAACAGGGGTAGCAGTAAGAGACTTTGCAAGTTTTGTAGAGGCACTTGGTCAGCGCGTTTCCTATTTTGCTCAACACGGTTGCCGAGCAAGTGACATCAGTTTTACGGCTATTTCATACGAAGAAGCAAGCCTTGAAGAGCTTGATGATATTTTACTAGCAAGACTTGCAGGTAAAGAGGCTGGCCAATCCAGTATCAATAAATGGCAGACGGCCATCTTTAGAGAACTGTGCCGACTGTACAAGAAACATGGTTTTGTGACACAAGTTCATTTTGGTGCCTTACGGAACAACCATACAGGACTGTTTGAAAAACTTGGAGCAGATGTAGGTGTGGATTCGATTGGAGACCAGACATGTCTGACTGTGAATTTGAATCGTTTGTTAGATAACTTGGTCAAGGAAAATGCCCTTCCAAAAATGATTTGGTACAATCTCAATCCAAGTTACAACATTGCTCTGGCCAATACTTTGGCGAATTTCCAGTCCAATGAGGAAGGGCTTCGTAGCCAGCTACAATTTGGTGCTGGTTGGTGGTTCAATGACACCAAGTTGGGCATGATTGACCAGATGAATGCCTATGCAGAACAGGGCATGCTTGCTAATTTTGTTGGGATGTTAACCGATTCACGTAGCTTTTTATCCTATCAACGGCATGATTATTTCAGACGCATTTTAGCGACCTATGTTGGTCAATGGATTGTTGATGAAGAAGTGCCTGAAGATTACAATCGTTTAGGGCGGTTTGTAGAAGCCATATCCTATTATAATGCCAAAGAATTTTTTGAACAATAAAGGAGAGTAAATCATGAAAATGTCATTTCGATGGTATGGGAAAAAGGATCCTGTGACACTTGAAGAGATTAAGGCGATTCCTGGTATGCAGGGGATTGTGACTGCTGTCTATGATGTGCCAGTTGGTCAAGCTTGGCCCCTTGAAAACATTCTAGAGCTGAAAAAAATGGTAGAAGAAGCAGGACTTGAAATTACTGTTATTGAATCCATTCCTGTCCATGAAGACATCAAACAAGGGAAGCCAAATCGTGATGCGTTAATCGAAAACTATAAAACGTCCATCCGTAATGTCGGGGCTGCAGGTATTCCAGTTGTATGCTACAATTTCATGCCTGTGTTTGACTGGACTCGTTCAGACTTGCACCACCCACTTCCAGATGGTTCAACTTCCTTAGCTTTCCTCAAGTCTGATTTAGCAGGGGTTGATCCTGTGGCGGATGATTTGAACTTACCAGGTTGGGATTCATCCTATTCCAAGGAAGAAATGAAGGCTATTATCGAAAATTATCGTCAGAATATTTCTGAAGAAGATTTATGGGCGAATTTGGAGTATTTCATCAAGGCGATTATGCCAACGGCTGAGGAGGCTGGCGTCAAAATGGCCATTCACCCTGATGATCCTCCCTACGGAATCTTTGGTTTACCTCGCATCATCACTGGTCAAGAAGCCGTTGAACGATTTTTGAATCTCTATGATTCAGAGCACAATGGAATTACCATGTGTGTCGGATCCTATGCTTCTGATCCGAAAAATGATGTCCTTGCCATGACAGAATATGCTCTCAAACGCAATCGCATCAATTTTATGCATACGCGCAATGTGACGGCAGGTGCTTGGGGCTTCCAAGAAACTGCACATTTGTCACAGGCTGGTGACATTGACATGAACGCTGTTGTTAAATTATTGGTAGACTATGACTGGACTGGTGCCTTGCGTCCAGACCACGGTCGTCGTATCTGGGGAGACCAGACCAAGACACCTGGTTATGGTCTGTATGACCGAGCCCTTGGGGCAACCTACTTTAACGGTCTCTATGAAGCCAATATGCGAGCAGCAGGCAAGACGCCAGATTTTGGAATTACAGTCAAAACAGTTGGAAATAAGGAGAGCTAATATGTCACGTGTTATTGAGTTTAAGGATAAGGTTGTTGTTATTACAGGTGCAGGAGGCGTTCTTTGTGGCTATTTGGCAAAAGAATTTGCTAAGGCAGGTGCAAAGGTTGCACTTTTGGACTTGAATGAGGCTGCGGCTCAGGTCTTCGTTGATGAGATTGCAGCAGCAGGAGGCGTTGCAAAAGCCTATAAATCTAACGTTCTTTCTAAGGAAAATTTGGAAGAAGTTCGCCAGCAAGTCCTAGCAGATTTTGGTCCTGTAGACATATTAATCAATGGTGCAGGAGGCAATAATCCCAAAGCGACAACGGACAATGAGTTCCATGAGATTGGGTTGCCAGCTGATACCAAAACTTTCTTTGACTTGGATGAAGCAGGTATCAACTTTGTGTTCAATTTGAATTATCTAGGTACCCTATTGCCAACACAGGTCTTTGCACAGGATATGATCGGTCGCTTGGGAGCAAATATTATCAATATTTCTAGCATGAATGCCTTTACTCCTTTGACAAAAATTCCAGCCTATTCAGGTGCCAAGGCTGCTATTAGTAATTTTACCCAATGGTTAGCAGTCCATTTTTCAAAAGTTGGCATCCGTTGTAATGCTATTGCGCCTGGATTCTTGGTTACCAACCAAAACCGCGGTTTGCTATTTGACGAGTCAGGTCAACCGACTTCACGTGCCAACAAGATTTTGACCAATACACCAATGGGACGGTTTGGTGAAGCCGAAGAGTTGGTCGGAGGGGTCTTCTTCTTGGCAGATGAGAATTTGGCAAGTTTTGTCAATGGTGTTGTTTTACCGATTGACGGTGGCTTCTCAGCCTATTCAGGAGTCTGATGATGAAGATGGAATACGTATTTTGTGTGGACTCTGATGGCTGTGCCATGGACACCATGACCTACAAACATAAACTTTTTTTCGGCCCCTTGGCTGCAGATGTTTTTGATGTCAAAGATAAAGAACCGTTTTTAGCTGAATGGAATCGAGTTAATCTGTACTCGCGAGAACGTGGTATTAACCGTTTTGTAGGCTTAGTTAAAGGCCTAGAATTTGCAGGTGTGACTGGTATAGACAACTTGAAAAATTGGGTTGCGACCACAGATTCTTTGTCAAATGCTTCTCTGGAAAGATTGATAGAGGAGCAGCCGTCAAAAGACTTGGAATTAGCCTTAAAATGGTCCAATCAGGTCAATCAAGCCATTAAGCAGTATAGCGGTCCTGTTTTAGCCTTCATCGGCGTTCACAAGGGCTTGGAAAAATTGAGCCAGTTAGGAAAAGTCTACGTGGTTTCTTCTGCTAATAAGGAAGCAGTAGAAGAAGAGTGGACAGACCAAGGTTTGATGGACTATGTTACAGAATTGTACTGTCAAGACCGTGGTAAGAAAGAAGATGTCATCAAACTGTTAATAGAGGAAGGGTATTGTCCTGATAAGATTATGATGATTGGTGACTCGCCTGGTGATTTGAAGGCGGCGGAATTGAACGGTGTCCATTTCTATCCTATTTTAGTAGGACGAGAGATGCAATCTTGGACAGATTTGACAGAAACGATTGCAGATGAATTTGCTCATCAAGCATTCACAGATGAGAAAGAAACAGAATTGACACAGGCATTTTGGAATAATTTAGACGACTAGAGAGAAGGGCTAGAGGCGCTATGCCCTCTAGCTTTTTTGGAGGCCAAACATGACACATTTAGTAGATTTACGGAAGAAACCTTACAACCTTGACGAAGAGGCTATTTCTTGGATTGAAGAAACCATTGCTCAGATGACCTTGGATGAAAAAATCGGTCATCTCTTTATCAACATGGGGAGCCAGCGGACGGAAGAATATCTGACTGGAGTATTAAATGATTATAAGATTGCTGCTGTTCGTTACAATCCTGGACCTGCTGCAGATATTTGGGAGCAAAACTATATTTTGCAGACCAAGTCTAAAATTCCCCTTTTGATTGCAGCAAATACCGAATCTGGTGGGAATGGAGCTGTTACGGATGGAACGAAAATTGGGGATGAAATCAAGATTGCTGCGACAACCGATCCCCGCTATGCTTATGAAATGGGGAAAGTTGCAGGACTTGAAGCAGCTGCGGTAGGCTGCAATGCCTCCTTTGCACCGATTATGGACCTCAGCCGTAATTGGCGCAATCCAATCATTGCAAACCGAACTTGGGGAGCTAATGTAGACCAAGTCATTGAATTATCCAAAGAATACATGCGTGGCATTATGGAACACGGCATTGTGCCGTTTGCTAAGCATTTCCCAGGCGATGGCATTGATGAACGTGACCATCATCTCTCTTTTGCTTCGAATCCCATGACCAAGTCTGAATGGATGGAGACTTTCGGACGAATTTACGGTGAGATGGCTGACGCAGGTCTTCCAGGTATTATGGCGGGGCACATTCATTTGCCAAATGTTGAGAAAGAAATGCATCCAGAACGTGAATTGGATGACATGTTGCCAGCTTCGCTGAATAAAACCCTCTTGGATGAATTGCTTCGTGGAGAGTTAGGTTACAATGGAGCCATCGTCACGGATGCCAGTCACATGATTGGTATGACAGCCTCTATGCCGCGTCGTGAGCTATTGCCTACAGCTATTGAGGCAGGATGTGATCTTTTCCTTTTTTTCAATGATCCAGAAGAAGATTTGCAATGGATGAAAGAAGGATTGGAAAATGGTCTGCTTTCTGAGGAACGCCTCCATGATGCCCTTCGTCGTACCTTGGGCTTGAAAGCTAAACTCGGTCTTCACTTGTTTGAAGGTCGTCGTCAGGAAATCATGTTGCCAAAAGAAGAAGCGCTGGATTTGATTGGTAGAGATGAGGCGAAACAGCTTGCCAAAGAAGTAGCTGATAAGGCGATTACCTTGGTAAAAGCCAAACAAGAAGGAATTTTCCCTGTCAATCCAGAACGCTACGAACGTATTTTGTTGGTAGAAGTAGATGGCTATAAGGGTGGTTTTGGCGCCATGATCAATGCTGGCAAGAAGAGAGCAGCCGATACGCTGAAAGAACTATTAGAAGCTCGAGGTCACCAAGTATCTATCTGGGAAAATACAGAAGCACGGATTGCCAAATTGCCAGAAGAAGAAAGACCAGCAGCGATTGCAAATGTCTATGCTTCCAAGCGTCCTATTGCCGAAGTCACAGATAACTATGATTTGATTATCAATTTGGTGGATGTAAATTCTGGCGGGACAACTCAGCGGATTATTTGGCCAGCTGCCAAGGGAACACCAGACCAGCCTTTCTATGTTCACGAAATTCCAACCATTGTTGTCTCTGTTCAGCACCCATTTGCACTTGCAGATATGCCACAGGTTGCAACCTATATCAATGCCTATGATGGCTTGCCTGTCACTTTAGAAGCCTTGGTTGCCAAACTAGTAGGAGAGTCATCCTTTACAGGGGTATCGCCTGTAGATGCCTACTGTGGTTTGCTAGATACACGTATTTGGCGAGGAAAATAAGGAGGAAATAATGCCTAGATTGGTTGATTTGCGGAAGAAACCCTATTGTTTGAATGAAGAGCAGATTGCTTGGGTGGAAAATACCTTGGCTCATCTGACTGATGAAGAAAAAATCGGTCAATTGTTTGTCAATCTATTCTTCTTCGGAGGAGACGCTTTTAGCGGAAATAATCTGAGTAATCAGGAACTGATTAATCGATACCACATAGGTGGCGCCCGCTATATGAATGGCAGTCCAGAACAGGTACAAGGACTGATTAACGAGTTGCAAAGCTATTCAAAAGTACCTCTCTTAGTTGCAGCGAACTGTGACTCAGGTGGAGATGGAGCTGTGAAAGGAGGAACCTATATTTCCTCAGGCGCTCAATCGGAAGCCAGTCGGGATCCTCGTATTCCCTACCTAGCAGGTCTCGTATCTGCGCGAGAGGAGACTGCATTAGGTGTAAATGTCAACTTTGACCCTTGCGTGGACATTGTTCAGAATTGGCGCAATACTATTGTCAATACCAGAGCCTACGGCACCAATGCTGATGATGTGATTGCCTATACCAGTGCCTATTTAGAAGGATTGACTGCTGAAAGAGATGTGATTCAATGTATCAAGCATTTCCCAGGAGATGGTACAGAAGAACGTGATCAGCACCTAGTCCTCGGTGTCAATGAGCTCTCTCCAGAAGAATGGGACAAGAGTTTTGGTCGTGTCTATCGTCATCATATTGAAGCTGGTGTTGAGATGATTATGGCGGGTCATATAGCCTTGCCCTACTATCAACAAACATTGAATCCAAGTTTGAAAGATGAAGATATTTTGCCTGCAACGCTGGCTCCCGAATTGATTCAAGATTTATTGAAAGAAAAACTGGAATTCAATGGCTTGGTCATAACAGATGCCAGCCACATGTTGGGGATGACAGCAGCGATGCGTCGTGAAGACTACGTACCTGCAGCCATTGCTGCGGGTTGCGATATGTTCTTATTCTTCAATAATTTAGAAGAAGATTTTGAATTTATGCTCAATGGCTACCGCAAGGGAGTGATTACTGAAGAACGCCTTCATGATGCTCTTCGTCGCATTTTAGGTCTGAAAGCCAAACTCAATCTGCATATCAAGCAAGCAGAAGGAACCTTACTAAAATCAGCCGATGAATTGGCTATTATCGGCTGTGAAGAACACTTGGCTTGGCAACGTGAAGCAGCAGACAAAGCAATTACGCTGTTGAAAGATACACAGAAAAATCTTCCAATCAGTCCAGAAACCCATCGCAGAATCCGTTTGTATTACCTAGAAGGTGAAAAAGAAGGGATTATGGCGGCAAGTACAGAAGTGGTTGATAACCTTAAAGCTGCCTTGGAAGCGCGTGGTTATGAAGTGACCGTCAATGATGGTACGACTCGAATCAAAGGAAAAACGCTGCAATACCGAGAAGAAGTTGATTTAGCCTTGATTGTTGCCAATGTCATTGGATATGGAGCGCAGAATAATTACCGCATCCAGTGGAGAACAGCCATGTCCAATGAAGTTCCTTGGTATGTACATGAAGTTCCAACTATTTTCGTTTCACTAAACTATACAACTCACCTTCACGATGTTACCATGGTCAAAACTGCTATCAATGCCTACCATCATAATAAAAACACGATTGAATCCCTCCTTGATAAATTAGAAGGAAAAGCTGCATTCTATGGTGTGCCAAATGAGAATGTTTGGGCCAATAAATGGCAGGCAAAACTATAAGAACCTGTATCAACAGTTCAGTACTTCCATCTAAGGCTAGTTTTTTTCAAAATACAGTCAGAATTCCTTCAAAATACTATCTTTATGATCGAAAAACTAGTTCTTATTTAAAATACTTCGCTTGTGAATACATATTCTAAATGTAAACTCCTTTCTATCCTAGATAGAAGGAGTTTTTATGGGAAGATTTCTTGCCAAACTTTCTTATTTTTGATAGAATATTCTTAATTGAATAGAAGTCTGTGAGACTAGTACACCTATGGAAACTGCCCAGGGAGTTGAGCCGTGACTGCAAGCTCAATCAGTGAAAGTTGGTCGAATTCACTCACGCAAGGACTTAGAACCTTTATTCACCGTGCGACACTTCACTTGTGAATACTGGTTCATGGAACTAAGGTCTGCCTAGCAGATGAAAACGGATGGTACCGCGTGACAACGCTCCGATACGAGTGGTGTCATGCGTTTTTTTATTGGAGGAATTATGTCAAACATTGAACAACAGTTAGCTGAATTAAGCCAAACTACACTTGAAAAGTTAAAAGAAATCCAGCACCAAGGAGAAAAAGAACTACAAGACCTGCGTGTTGCGGTTTTGGGTAAAAAAGGGTCCTTGACTGACTTGTTGAAAGGTCTGAAAGACCTATCTAACGACATGAAACCAATCGTTGGTAAGCAGGTCAATGAGGTGCGTGATGTGCTGACGGCTGCCTTTGAAGAAACCGCTCAGAAGGTTGCAGCCGCAAAAATTCAACAGCAATTAGCGTCAGAAACTATTGATGTGACCTTGCCAGGTCGTCAGGTCAAGGTCGGAAAACGTCATGTCTTGACCCAGACTTCTGAAGAAATCGAAGATATTTTCTTGGGCATGGGCTTCCAAATCGTTGACGGATTTGAAGTGGAAAAAGATTACTACAACTTTGAGCGCATGAATTTGCCAAAAGACCACCCAGCACGTGATATGCAGGATACCTTCTACATCACAGAAGAAATCCTTATGCGGACCCATACGTCGCCTGTTCAGGCACGGACCATGGACCAGCATGATTTCTCAAAAGGTGCCTTGAAGATGATTTCGCCAGGCCGTGTTTTCCGTCGTGATACGGACGATGCGACCCACAGCCACCAGTTCCACCAGATTGAAGGCTTGGTTGTCGGTGAAAATGTATCCATGGGCGATCTCAAAGGTACGCTTGAAATGATTATCAAGAAAATGTTTGGTGAAGAGCGTCAAATTCGTCTCCGTCCATCATACTTCCCATTCACTGAGCCTTCAGTTGAGGTGGATGTTTCCTGCTTCAAGTGTGGTGGTGACGGCTGTAACGTATGTAAGAAAACAGGTTGGATTGAAATCCTCGGTGCCGGCATGGTCCACCCACAAGTATTGGAAATGAGCGGCATTGACTCAACCAAGTACTCTGGCTTTGCCTTCGGTCTTGGTCAGGAACGCATTGCCATGCTCCGCTACGGTATCAACGATATTCGTGGATTCTATCAAGGCGATGTACGATTCTCGGAGCAATTTTGATGTGAGCCCTGTTTCTGATACTGAAAGTATCTAGAAACAGGACGGTAGCCGCTATAGCGGTCTACCTACTCCCCTCACTAGTTCTAAGGTTGAAAAAGTATCGTTTTCAACCTTAGAACGTCGTAACTCCGCAGGAGTGAGTAGAAGGAAATCGTATTAAGCGACTTTCCTAGTTACCTTACTAGGATTTCAAGCAAAAAATATCGTTTTGCTTGAAATCCGTCGTAATTCGATAAAATTAGTAAATTGTTGTTTGAGAGAAACGGTAGCTGCCATAGCGGTCTACCTACTCCTCTCACTAGGTTTACAGCTGAAAAAGTAGTGTTTTCTAAAAAAATAAAGAAAGAAAAGTTATGTTAGTAAGTTACAAATGGTTAAAAGAACTCGTTGACTTTGATGCGACAAGCCATGACTTGTCTGAAAAAATGTCAACAACAGGGATTGAGGTAGAAGGGGTTGAGCAAAAGAGTGCTGGCCTGTCTAAGTTGGTTGTGGGTCAGGTTGTGTCTGCTGAGCCAATTCCTGATACCCACCTCAACATCTGCCAGGTCAATGTCGGTGAGGAAGTTACGCAAATCGTTTGCGGTGCTCCAAATGTCAAGCCAGGCATCAAGGTGATCGTCGCTCTGCCAGGTGCGCGTATCGCTGGAAACTACAAGATCAAGAAAGGCAAAATCCGCGGAGTTGAGTCCTTGGGGATGCTCTGCTCATTGAGCGAAATCGGCGTGTCCGACTCTGTGGTGCCAAAAGTCTATGCGGACGGAATCTACCACCTGCCTGAAGATGCAGTCGTAGGTGAGCCAGTCTTTTCATATCTTGACCTCGACGATGAGATTATCGAGCTGTCTATCACGCCAAACCGTGCCGACGCCCTCTCTATGCGTGGTGTGGCTCACGAAGTGGCTGCTATCTATGACAGCAAGGTCAACTTCAAGCCTGTAGCCTTGGAGGAAAGCGACAAGAAGGCCAGCGATGTGATTGAAGTGGCCATTGAGTCAGACAAGGTGACTGCCTACACAGCCCGTGTCATAGAAAATGTGACTATCGCACCGAGCCCACAGTGGTTGCAAAACCTGCTCATGAACGCAGGTATCCGCCCGCTCAACAACGTGGTGGACATCACCAACTACATCTTGCTCTACTTCGGTCAGCCAATGCACGCCTTTGACTTTGACAAGTTTGGCGGTAAGAAAATCGTAGCTCGTCAGGCAAAAGAGGGTGAAAACTTGGTAACTCTTGACGGCGAAGAGCGTGACTTGATTACTGATGACATCGTCATTTCCGTTGCGGACAAGGCAGTTGCCCTTGGTGGTGTCATGGGTGGTGCCAACACAGAAATTGACAACAACTCTAAGACGGTTGTGCTGGAAGCTGCCCTTTTTGACGGCAAGTCTATCCGCAAGACCTCAGGTCGTCTCAACCTTCGCTCAGAGTCCTCTTCTCGCTTTGAAAAAGGCATCAACGTGTCAACCTTGACGGAGGCTATGGACACAGCAGCCGCTATGATTGCGGAACTAGCTGGCGGTCAGGTCTTGTCTGGTATCGTTTCTGCGGGTAGCGTGGACACTTCTGATGTCCCAGTCACAGCGACCATTGATTACGTTAACCGCTCGCTCGGGACCAATCTGGACTATGCCCAAATCGCAGACATTTTCCGTCGTTTAGGTATGGAAACAACTGGCGATGCAAGTCAGTTTACAGTAGCAGTACCGCGTCGTCGTTGGGACATTCGCATTCCAGCAGACTTGGTAGAGGAAATCGCTCGTATCTATGGCTATAATAATCTACCGACCACTCTTCCGAAAGAGGACGGAACAGCAGGTGAGTTGACCCTGACCCAGAAAATCCGTCGCCTAGTGCGTAGCCTGGCAGAAGGTGCAGGCCTGACAGAAATCATCTCCTATGCCTTGACAACGCCTGAAAAGGCTGTGGAGTTTGTGGCTCGTCCAACCACAGTGACCGAACTCATGTGGCCGATGACCGTTGACCGCTCTGCCCTTCGTCAGAACATGGTATCTGGTATGCTGGAAACGGTAGCCTACAACGTGGCTCGTAAGAACAAGAACTTGGCCCTCTATGAAATCGGTAAAATCTTTGAACAGTCTGGCAATCCAAAAGAGGACCTGCCGCAAGAAATCAATAAGTTTGCCCTTGTCTTGACTGGCTTGGTGGCTGAGAAAGACTTCCAGACACCAGCAGTACCTGTTGATTTCTTCCATGCCAAAGGTATCTTGGAAGCTATCTTTGGTCATTATAAGTTGGCAGTTGACTTTGTGGCAACCAGTGAGATTGCTGCCCTGCACCCAGGTCGTACAGCTGAAATTCATTTGAATGGGGCGGTAATCGGCTTTGTCGGTCAGGTACACCCTCAAACGGCTAAGGACTACGGTATTCCTGAAACATATGTTGCTGAAATCAATCTGGATGCGATTGAAGAAGCTCTCCAGCCTGCTCAGCCATTTACCGAAATCTCCAAATTCCCAGCGGTTAGCCGTGATATTGCTCTACTTTTGAGCAGTGATGTCAAGCATCAGGATGTCCTGGATGCGATTGCTGGTGCCGGTGTCAATCGTTTGACCAAGGTGACCCTCTTTGACGTTTACGCGGGTAGCAATATTGAGGCTGGTAAAAAGTCTATGGCTTACAACCTGACCTTCCAAAATCCTGCGGACAGCCTGACGGATGAAGAAGTGGCGAAGTACATGGAGAAAATCAGTAAGTCGCTCGAAGCACTTGGTGCTGAGATTCGTTAATTTGTATATATTATGAAATCCTAGCCTGCGGGCTAGGATTTTTGGGAGGGAGATATGAGTACTCAAGATATTCAAGAAAAATTTTTCCGAGATGGGAAATTGCTTGTCATTCCGAAAAAGCTGAAAAGTAAGCAGGTTTTGTTTGCTTATTTACAAGAAGAATTAGCTAAGAAAGGTTCAACATTCACCGAAAAAGAGGTTAATGCCTTTCTAGCTGAGATTTATGATGACTATGCTATATTGAGACGCTACTTGGTGGATTATGGTTACTTATCGCGTGATCAGTATGGTTTGGAATACAGAATAGAAAAAAAGAGATGATTGCGGTCATCTCTTTTGTCTTATACTCTTCGAAAATCAAAATTATCCGTTGTCAACTTGCCTTGATGAACTCTAGTTCTATCTTCGCCTTCGTTTCCTAGGCTACTTTTGATTTTCATTGAGTATTACAAAATAAAAGGTTCAATATTCAACTCTATCTGGTTTCCATACTTGGCTAGTAAATCGTCTGCCAGGGGATGATAGAGTGCTCGTAGTTGTTCAATCTTGTCAGGGAATTGCTTGCCGATGTAGTCAAACTTGCATTCGATGGTTAAGAAAAGTTGGTGGAAGAGTTCGTTAATCTCATTCAATCGGGCAATCATTTCTTCGTCTTCTTTGAGAAAATCAGGAATTTCTGAGCGATTGTTGACAAAACCGTCGATGAGTTTTACGGGAAAAGAGCCGTATTCTAGGACAAATTCGTACATGGGTTTCTCCTTGCCTTACTATTGATAGGACTATTGTAGCATAGATTAGAATGTGACAAAAGAATTTCAACTTTATTGTAGTTTAAGTTTTGTTTAATTTTATTTTCAGTTTCATTTAAAGCTTGGTCGGTAAACTATATCTTGTAAACAAGACAGGGACCTGTCAAAATTTAGGATAGAAGAGGCACAATAATGAAAACAAGAATCGTACAAAAGCAGTTTAAGCGTAAAGAGACTAAATATATCGTTGATAAAAAAACTTTTGAATTTTTAGAAAAGGAACTTCGTCAGTACATGATGGCAGATGAATTTGCGACATCAACGATTACCAATATCTACTTTGATAATGAAGATTTTGATATGATTCAAGATTCACTTGCCAAAAAGAATGGACGTGAGAAAATTCGTATGCGTGTCTATGATGCGACACCATCTGAATCGAGTCAAGCCTTTCTTGAAATCAAGAAAAAAGAAAATAAAATTGGCTATAAATACCGTTTAACTTCAAACCCTGTTTCTGTAACAAATTATATCGAAAATGGAGTGATTGATTCTACAATCAAGGATGATAAGGTAACCTCAGAACTCGAAATGTTGAGAGAACGCTACGGGACTATTAAGCCGAAGATGTATATCTACTACGATCGCGTATCCTATAAAGGAATCGAAGACAAAAAAGTTCGTCTCACAATCGATAAGAACTTACTGTATCGAGACTACGATGTGGATGCAGTGGAAGGTAAATTTGGTAAGAACCTATTAGACCTAACCAAAGTAATCATGGAAGTAAAAGTTCCAGAAGAGCGACCAGAATGGTTAGTAGCCTTGCTTGAAAAATACCAGATCAAAAAACAATCATTTTCAAAATATGGCAATGCCTATAAGCTTGCCCACAACATCACTGGAGAGGAAGTAAGCCAACATGCAGCTGTTTAATAGCATTTTTTCAACGGCAAATAGCAATATTACCTTAGCGCAGATGTCCATGGTTTTTGGAGTTAGTCTAGCCATGGGGGTACTCTTAGCGGCTGTTTATAAATATAAATCTAATTATACAAAGGAATTTGTCATCACACTAAGTTTAATGCCAGCTTTGATTGCTGTTATCATTGCATTAGTTAATGGTAACTTGGGAGCGGGTGTTGCGGTAGCAGGGACTTTCAGTCTAATTAAATTCCGCTCAGCAGCAGGTTCTTCGAAGGAAATGCTTGCAGTCCTCTTAGCGATGGCTATCGGTCTAGCGACAGGAATGGGCTTCCTAGGTTTGGCTGTCTTTATGACGGTCATCCTATCTGCTTGTATCTTGATTTTTGAGAACATCAGCTTTGCTCAAGTCAATCAAAATCGTCGTCATCTCTTGGTGACAGTGCCAATGAATTTTGACTATGATCAATTTTTTGAAAATCAATTTGGTAAATCTTGCTAGCAAGCCGACTTAATTTCCCTCAAATACAAGAAGAAAAAAGAAGCACTAATTTTAGAATATCAAGTTCTCCTCGATAAGAAGATTACAGACAAACGTTTGGTAGATACAGTATTATCAGCTGGTCCCTTGGATGTCGTATTGAACAAGCAAATGCCTAAGAAAAAATTCTTATAACGAAAATAAGCCTTGAAAACCAAGGCTTTTTCTATTTATAGAATTACTCCTCATAAAAATCAACGCTGTAATCCAGCAAGCTATCCCCGTCATAGCGGAAGCAAGCGGAAAAGAAGGGTTTGTTCTCTAATAGCCATGCTTGAAAATGGCGATCGCCCTCCCAAGTTGGTTTGGAGAGCACTTGGTCATAAGGAACCCATTCTAAATCGCCTTCGTTGCAATCAATCAAACTTCCTTCAAAACCAGTTATCTTAAAGACATAGGTGTACCAGTCTGTGTTTGGAGTAAAGTCTGGGAAGGTTATCACTCCTTTTAGAGCATGCTTTGTTACAGTAAGCCCAGTTTCCTCAAAGACTTCTCGAATGGCACAAGCCTGTGGTGTTTCGCCAGGTTCTAGTTTACCACCAACTCCAATCCATTTTCCTTGATGGACATCGTTTTCTTTCTTGTTTCGATGAAGGAGAAGAAATTCCTTACCATTATCAATGTAGCAAATCGTAGCGAGTTGGACGGGTTTCTTGGTCATAAAGGCTCCTTGTAGTTGATTTATCCTATTATACCACAAAGGTGGTAGTAGGGACACCTGCTTGGTGCTCTGGTAGGGGACAGTTTTGGGATTAGAATATTGAAAGCCCTTTTCTGAAAACAGTTTTTGAGGTATAATAAGAACATCAAACTATTTAGGATGCACTATGTCAAAACAAGAACAAATCGAACAAACAATTTATCAATTATTGGAATTATTGGGTGAGGACCCGAATCGTGAAGGTTTATTAGATACGCCTAAACGGGTCGCTAAGATGTATTTAGAAATGTTTAACGGCCTAGAAGAGGATCCCAAAGACCAATTTACAGCTGTCTTTTCAGAGGGACATGAAGAGGTTGTTTTGGTGAAGGATATTCCTTTTCATTCTATGTGTGAACACCATCTTGTCCCATTTTATGGTATTGCACATGTAGCCTATATTCCGAGTAAGGGGCGTGTGACAGGTCTTAGTAAATTGGCGCGTGCAGTAGAGGTGGCGAGCCGTCGTCCTCAATTGCAGGAGCGCTTAACTCATCAAGTGGCTCATGCACTTCAAGATGCCCTTGAACCAGAAGGCGTTTTTGTCATGGTCGAAGCAGAGCATATGTGCATGAGTATGCGTGGTATTCGCAAGCCAGGTAGTAAGACAGTGACCACAGTTGCCCTTGGCAAATACAAGGAAGATGCCATCTTGCGCCGTGAACTCTTGTCCATGATTCACAATAAATAGGAGGTTCTATGTCAATCGAACAGTTAGCGAATCAAGTAACCATTATGGGGATTCTCAATGTGACGCCAGATTCATTTTCAGATGGTGGTCACTATAATGAGGTGGAGTCTGCCTTGATACAAGTAGAAAAGTTGTTGGCTGAGGGTGCTACCGTCATTGATGTTGGTGGGGAGTCCACTCGTCCAGGTGCAACATTTGTGTCTGAAGAAGACGAGATTGCTCGCGTGGTTCCGATTATCCGCGCTATCAAAGAAAACTACGATTGTTTGGTCAGCATCGATACCTATAAAACAGGCACAGCACGTGCAGCCTTGGAAGCAGGAGCAGATATTTTAAATGATGTCTGGGCAGGACTTTATGATGGAGATATGTTAGCCCTGGCTGCGGAGTACAAGGTACCAATTATTCTCATGCACAACCAGAAAGAAGAAAGCTATGCGGATGTTGTCATAGAGGTCAAAAACTTTCTAGCCGAGCGTGCCCAAGCAGCACTTGATGCTGGTGTTTCCGCAGACCGGATTTGGTTAGACCCAGGATTTGGTTTTTCAAAAAATGTCCAACATAATCTGGACCTCTTGCAAGGTCTGGAACAGATTACTGCTCTTGGTTATCCCGTTCTATTTGGAATATCTCGTAAGCGCGTGGTAGATTATCTGCTTGGTGGAAATAGCTTACCGACTGACCGCGATCAAGCAACGGCAGCCTTGTCTGCCTGGGCAGTCCAAAAAGGCTGTAAAATGGTCCGTGTTCACAATGTTGCTGCCAACCGTGACATCGTTAAAGTTTGGGACCAATTGACTTCTGGAGGTCAA
Source organism: Streptococcus sp. 2022WUSS135 (assembly GCF_044427045.1). Taxonomy (NCBI): domain Bacteria; kingdom Bacillati; phylum Bacillota; class Bacilli; order Lactobacillales; family Streptococcaceae; genus Streptococcus; species Streptococcus sp. 2022WUSS135. The sequence continues at coordinate 10,577 of NZ_JAOTGL010000005.1, read as the reverse complement.
CATGGATAAGATTTCTCTTAATAAATGTCGCTTTTACGGCTACCATGGTGCCTTCAAAGAAGAACAAGTTCTTGGTCAAATTTTCACAGTTGACTGTGATTTGTTTGTTGACCTGACAGCAGCTTCACAAACTGACAATTTAGAAGACACAGTTCACTACGGTATGGTCTTTGAATCCATTAAAGCAGTTGTGGAAGGCAAGCCCTACATCCTTATAGAAAAGGTAGCAGGTGTTATTTGTCAGGAAATTTTTGAACAATTTCCAAAGGTGGAGAAGATTCGCTTGGCCATTTACAAGGAAAATCCGCCCATTGCTGGACACTATGATTCTGTCGGAATTGAATTGGAGCGTGAACGACCATGAAGCATCTAGCCTATCTCAGTATCGGAGGGAACATGGGGAATCGGCAAGCCTATTTACAGGCAGCCCTAGACAAATTAGCCAGTCATCCAGGTTGCCAGCTTGGCTTAGTTTCTAAAATTTATGAAACTCCAGCTTGGGGCAAGACAGATCAGGCTGATTTCCTCAATCTAGCCTGTCAAGTGTATACTGATTTGTCTGCTCAGGATTTTCTAAGCGTTTGCCAGAACATTGAACAAGAGTTGGACCGAGTACGGATTGAAAAATGGGGACAACGGACCATTGATTTGGATATTATTTTTTGGGATGAGGAGAAGATTCAAGAAGAGAATCTGATTGTTCCTCATCCCTACGCCCATGAAAGAGCATTTGTTCTCAAGCCTCTTGCTGAGATTGCTTCTGATTACCGTCACCCAATTTTGAAAAAAGTGGTATCGGACTTACTTGCAGAACTAGGGGAACAAAAAGATATAAAAATTTTCAAATAGTTGCCTCTGATACTAGGTTTATTAGAGGATAGAATAGATAAAGGAGTTTTATGACAATTTTAGCAACTTTAGGAGTTTTATTGGCTATTGTAGCCATTATTTATTGGACATCAAAAAATTTACATGTTATCATTGCTGCACCACTAGCTAGTTTAATCATCATTCTGACCAATCAGATGAATGTTTTGGAAGTTATGTTGGGCAAAGAGCAGTCTTATATGGCGGGCTTAGCAGTTTTTTTGATTAATAATTTTGCCATCTTTATGTTGGGGTCTATATTGGCACGTTATATGGAGGCAAGTGGAGCTACGCAGACGATTGCCAATAGCATTTTGAAAGTAATGGGAAAAGATAGTCCCTATAAGGGCTTGTTAGCCATCACTTTGATTGCTTCCATTCTGACCTATGGTGGTGTGAGTATTTTTGTAGTCATTTTTACCTTGCTTCCCCTTTCACGCCCACTCTTTAAAGAGTTGAATATCAACTGGGCACTTTTTCCGATTCCTGTCTTTTTGGGAGCAGGTACCTATACGATGACAACTCTTCCTGGGGCACCTTCCATCCAGAATGTCATTCCGACAAAAGTTTTGGGAACTAGCTTGACCGCGGCCCCCGTTATCAGTTTGGCAGCCAGCTTGACGCTATTAGTATTTGGCTTGCTCTACATGGCCTACTGCCTCAAGAAAAGTCTAGCAAATGGAGAGACGTATACGGAAGAAGAGGATGAAACTGCAGTAGTGGTAGTTGATAAGACACCAAATCTATTTTTATCAGTCTTGCCTCTATTCAGTCTTATTGGGACGATTTTCCTAATGAGTAAAACTCCGAATGTCCTAGCAATTGGCTTGTTGGTTTCTATCCTTCTATCAGCCTTGATTTTTTATCCATATCTGCCAAATCAAAAAGAAATTTTGAATGCTGCGACAACAGCATCTATAGTGCCTGCTTTTGCAACTTCTAGTACCGTAGCATTTGGGACGGTGTTAACCTTGTCAGCAGGTTTTGCAGTCATTCAAGAATGGATTCAACAAATACCAGGATCACCTCTAATCAGTTTATCTGTTTCGACAGCATTGATTAGTGGCATTATCGGTTCATCTTCTGGTGCGGTAGGTATTGCTTCAAGTAATTTCCTTCCTGCCTATTTGGAAATGGGGATTAATCCGGAGTTGTTGCATCGTGTAGTAGTTGTTGCATCGGCTATCTTGACAGTTATGCCTCAGTCTGGTGTGATGATTACCTTCCACAATCTTTCGAAATTAAGTATGAAACGTGGCCTCAAGTATTCGTTTATCCTAGTGACAGTTGGGCATTTGTTAGCCTTACTTGTGATTTTACTGTTGGCGCCTTTGCTATATTAGAATTGATTAACAAACAAATAAAAGCCCTGCCAATGGGCAATATCATTCAGTTAAAACCTCTACTCCAATATTTATTCGGGTAGAGGCTTTTTCTTTATAATATAATAATCAATGAAATCCAAAAACAGTAAGCTCTAATCTTCTATAGTTATTTAGCTTTTATCATATACTAAATAAAAACTAAATAACTACAAATTGAGTATAAAAGACTATAATAGCTCAAAAGGAAGGTTAAAAAAGGAGGAATTCTTCCTATAATTTAGGGAAAATTCCTATTTTTTATTATGGATTATGCAAATCAGAGATTTTTTCAGTAGATTCGTTCTGAGAGGCTTGCTTCTTTGAAATTTGATGGAAAATAACAGTCCAATTTTCATGACGGCGCCAAAGTGATGTATGAACATAATCACCAATTTCAAACGTAACTAATTTTGAATTTTGGCTAATGGAGGTCATTTGGTAATTGGATAAATACGTCGTTTGGATGGGGTGGTCGGCAAGCATCTGAGTTTTATTTCGGTAGCGGCCTTTGGCATCAATTAAGAGATACTGGTCGTCAATCAATTCTTCATACCCATTAGCATGCGCTTGTATCTCTGTTTCAAAACGGAAGAGTTTATCGTACACATGCTCATACATCTCATCGTGTGGAATTTCAGATGGTTCTACGTGAATATCCACATCAAAAACTCCATGTTTGAGTGTTAGGAGTTGCTCAACCTGCTCAGTCACTTCATGACTTTCATAAACGGATAAGTCTGGATTCATTTCTAAAACAACATCAAGATAGATATTGGCTCCATAAGTCCGACCACGTTGTGATTTGACAGAAACGATTTTTGGGAGTTTGAGAATATCTTCCTCGTACTTTTTCAATAAATTTTCATCAAATCCATCAGATAGGGTAAAGAAGCTTTCCATAAAAATATCGTAGGCTGTTTTTAGGATAAAGAAGGTAATGATGATGGCTGCAATTTTATCGACAATAGGGAAGTTGAAAGCTGCAGCAAAGATTGCGATAGAAGTTCCTATGGAAGTGACTGCATCGGATAGATTATCCTTGGCAGCTGCTTCTAAGGCCTTGGAACGTACTTTTTTTGCCAAGCGGTTATTATATAAATAAACAGCTAACATAACTAGTGCAGAAAAGATTCCGACAATGGCCCCCATAATGTCTACTTCGATAGAAGAATTGCTGATTAGTTTTTGGAGGGTATCATAGAGTACTTGGAAACCAACGACAAACATGATGAAGGATGTAATCAAGCTTGCTAAATCTTCCATTTTCCAGTGTCCAAATTTATGATCGGTATCAGCTGGTTTCTGTGCCATTTTTAGTCCAATAAGTACAGCGATATTACCGATAATATCAGAAATATTATTGAAGGCATCTGCTCGTAAGGCATCTGAATGAAAGAGCTGTCCTGCAACGAGTTTGATACCTGATAAGATAATATAGGCACCGATAGATAGCAAGGCACCACGTTCAGCAAGTTTTAAATTGGTTACGTTTTGGTTCATAGCATCTCCTTTGATAAGTTTTCATTTTAACAAAAAGGCCCCTTATTTTCAAGGGGTTAGGCTGTTTTTTTGCCTGTTCGAAGAACCTTATAAAGGCGTAATAATATTGTTCCGCTGGCCATACCGATGGGAATGACTAAGGCTAAAGTTAAGACGGTAGTGATATTGGTTAGGGCTTGAGCGTGGTCACCAGAAACGAAATAAGTCGTGGTCATGTAGGCTCGATAGCCTGGAACAAGCGGTGCTAGGATAGCAAGTGAAAAAATAACAGATGGTGTTTTAAGTAAAATACTCATGATTTGACTAATGCAAGATCCGATAATTGCTGCAAGGAAGGTTGCAATCAGTACATTAGTTGGTCCTAATAATGAAAGATAGATGAGCCAGACTAGCATGCCTAGGAGTCCACCAGGGACTAGCATTTTTCTTTGAACATTGAGAACAATTAAGAAGGCTGCGATAGCGATATAAGAGGCGAGTGCCTGTAATAAGAAGTTAACTGGTGTCATAGATTACCTCACAAGCATAAAGGCCACAGTTGTACCTGCACCGAGCGATAAAATAATAAGCGCTGTTTGGAAAAATTTGGTCATCCCTGTATTGATATGATTGGTCATAAGGTCTCTTACAGCATTTGTAAAAGCAATCCCTGGTACAAAAGGCATGACTGCCCCTGCGTTAATTAAGTTGGGATTAATGGGGAGAGTAGTGGTTGCGCTTAATAAGTAAGAGGTAAGTGAGAAGATAAAGGCGCCAACGAAGGTGGTAACAAAATCAATTCCAACGTAGCGCTCGACAATCAGTGAGATAGGGAAAGCCAAAGCCGTTGCGAGGACAGCACCTGCTGCATCTAAAAGAGAACCTCCGAACATAATGGTAAAAAATGGTGCGGCTACTACGGCAGCTAAGGTTATTTGGATATTGTTATAAGGTGGCTTTTGTTGTTTGATTGCATTTAATTGGCTCCAAGCGTCTTCTAGGCTGATTTCTTTATTGGCTAGGGAACGGGAGATTTGGTTGACGTCACAAACTTTCTGCATGTCGTAATTTGAATTTACGATGCGTTTCATACGCGAAATATTCGTATGGTCGATGGAGAAAAAGATAGCAGCAGGGATGGCAAGGACATTGGCCTGTTCAATTCCTTGTGAGTGTGCAATCCGAATCATGGTATCTTCAACTCGGTGAATTTCTGCACCGCTTTGTGCCAAAATGGCACCAGCGAGCATGAGCACATCTATGACCAAGTTTAGTCTAGGAGTGTTTTCCATAAGTAAGTCCCATCCCTCTGCTAGTTATTTTCTTAATTATAACAAAATATAGGTGTAGGCAACATATTTTTTTAATAGATAGGCAAAATAGTTGAAAATTGTTCGGATTGTAGTATAATTGACTTATCAATGATTGATTAATCAATCAAAAAGAGGTAGATAATGCAAGAGATGGAAGATTTGTTATACAGACTGAAAGTGGCAGATGAGACGATTTCCAATCTTTTTGAAAAGCAGTTGGGAATCAGTTTGACACGCTATTCAATATTGCAAGCATTATTAAAAGATGCACCCCTGCATCAGTTGGCTTTGCAGGAGAGGCTTCAGATAGACCGCGCAGCGGTTACACGTCATCTCAAATTGTTGGAGGAGAACGGCTATATCATTCGCAAGCGAAATCCTGACAATCAGAGAGAAGTACTTGTCTGGCCAACTGAGCAGGCTAGGGAAGTGCTAGTCACGAGTCCTTCTGCTCACCACCTAGCTATTAAAGCTTCGATGAATCAGATTCTAACCGTTGAGGAGAGCGAGCAATTCCTAGCCACTCTTGATAAACTGTTGATTGGCTTGCAAAATCTACCTATATAATTTTTTGAGAGGAGACATTATGTCTATTTTTACCACTATTCTAGCTAGTATCGTAGCTATTGAGCACCTATATATCATGTATTTGGAAACCTTTGCGACCCATTCAGATTCTACTAGTCGTGTCTTTAATATGACAAAGGATGAATTGCAACGTAAGTTTGTGACGACACTTTTCAAAAACCAAGGTATTTACAATGGTTTGTTGGCTATTTTCCTCTTATATGGAATTTTCACAGGAAACCTGGAAATTACAACTATTTTTGTCTTGTTTGTTATTGGAGCAGCAGGTTATGGAGCTGTGACATCTAGTCCAAAAATTATCTTGACCCAAGGTGGACCAGCCATCTTGGCACTGATCTCTATTTTGTTGTTTAAATAAGTTAAAAAGCCTTCCGTTGAGGAGGGCTTTTTGCAATTACCGAATATTCAGTTCCCCATCTAGTGTAGAGATATAGAGGTAATTTGTAGCTTTGGGAATAATATAGTTTGGAAGGTCAATTCCGCTATTATTTTGACTGGCATCTATGTAGATGTCTGTTTTTGTTTGTGAATGAAGAGAAATATCGATTGAGCCATCGTAATTGCTGATGCTATGCCTTCCTTCTAGTTTTAGGTTTTCAGCTTTAAAATCCCCATCCTCAACAGTTAGAATACTTCCGGTAGTATCGGTGATGTCCGCTGGACTTGTTAATGTGGAATGATTGATTGCTACTTCTCCATTGATGTGTAATAGACGACTCAGGCTGATTTGACTGTTTTCAATCAACATGTCCCCATTTTCAACAAAGAGTTGGAAATCTTGAATAGTCACTTTATCCAGATAGACATCTCCTTGAATGCTCCCTGAGAGTGTTTCGATTGTGCTATTTTTAGGGACCTGTAAGACAGGTTGGTAGTAGGCAACATTCTGGTCATTGACAAGATTTAAGATAGGTTCGAGTAAACCATCATAAGTAACGATGCCTTGATAGGCACTAGAAATGGTTAATTTTCCATCTTGAACTTGGTGGCTGAGGAGGTCAATGCCTTTGTGCTGATTTCGGTAATAGTGGAGGTGAAATTGTTTGTCAGGCGAGGGCATAATGGACAGTTTTTCATTAACTTCTATAGCCCTAATGTTACTAAAACTGGCTGTTTGGGGCTGAAAATAGTTTTCTGCAACAGTTTTCATATTTGTCCAACCGCCAGCAAAGTAGCCGATGAGGCTTAGAATGGCTCCAAGACCTAGCAGGCTCAGACTGATTTTCGTAAATGGCTTAAGCTGTTTCATGATAGCCTCCTTTGCGGATCGTTCTTTGTATCCAGTGTAAAACAAGCAAGAAGGTTTTGCTTCCAAGGTCTAGAGTGAATTTACTACCCAAGAGGGTGAGTGCCAAACAGATGAAGGCGAGGCCTGTGAAGAGGAGAGAGGATGACCATGAGAGTGTGAATAGGTCGAAGGCGAGGAGAAGCTGGGCGATTGCTAGACTGAGGAGGACAATCCAAAGTGATATTAGGAGTAGAAAGGCACTGAGGATGAGCAGGAGTAGGGTGATGAAGAGGGCGACCAAAGTGATTGCTAGGGGGACGCCGATTGGTGCGGCAAGGATAGCGAGGATGGTCAACCAGACCATATTGCTTGTATTTGGCTTATCTTCAATCCTCTCTTTATCATAGAGATTTGCTAGGATTTCACGGGCTGCTTCTTTGGGACTGCCTAGCTCTTGAATAGCTTGCTCATCGTTTTCCTTTTCGTCAAAATATTCATTGAAATAGTCCAAGGTATCTTGAAAATCTTCTTTAGGTAGGTGTTTGAGATGTTTTTCAAGTTTCTGTAAATATTCCTTGCGATTCATAGGAACCTCCTTTATCCTACAGTAAGCTGGCAGTCTTGACAATGAATAACTAGCTGAGCAGGGCTATTTTCTTGCTTGTAGCTGAGATGAGTGATGTCACCCTCTTTCATCATTGTAAACGCCTTATCCTTTGGAAGTTTAAGGCTAGAATCTTCCTCCCAGATGTCCAAACTGATATCCGTACTTGGTTGATAGGTTAGGACAGAATCTTCAGCCTGGCAGTTAAGGCTCTTTTCAAGGACAAAATCCTTCAACTTCCAGACACAGTCTTCTAATGTTATCCTTGCATGTGAAAGGCTCATGCTTGAGAGAGTGATAACAGCATCGCTGGCTTCCAATTTTAACTCGCTCAGCTGTCCATCTGAGATAGTTAGTGTAGAGTCTTCTAAACGTAGAGCAGAGCTTGGACAGCTCGGTTTCGTCATGCTGATGCTGCTATCTTCAGCATTGATGACTAGCTGTTCGCTCGCCTGCACAGCCGCCATCGTCAGACTGCTATCTGTCGTTCTCAGATTGAGACTAGTAAGGGGCAGGAGTCTTTTAGGGATTTTGAGAATAGCAGAGCTGGTTTGCTGGTTGGAAAAGTAGAGGTGGTCTGGGAGTGGCTTGCTAGATAGGTACAAACTATCTTGGACTAGTTGATAGTCAAAAGCCTGGTAGCTGCCATCTTCTGAAACAGGATTGTGCAATAAGACAGCTTCTCCGTCGTAACTTTGAACACTAAGAGCCTGATTTTCGAGAACAATCTGTAGATTTGAAAAATCAGGTAATTCTTCAATCTTCGCCTTCAATTCAATCCTTTCTCTAGCTTGATAGGCTGAATGTTTGAAATTGTTGAAAAAATTCTCCCAGTCAAATTGAAAGTCAAAATCAAAGTTGAAATCAAATGGTTTAGATGAATGTGGACTTGCTTGGTCTTTCTCGGTGATTAGGGCATCTTCAGGTAGATTGGCAATGATTTCTTTTGCTGCTTCATCAGGTGTTCCTAGCTCTATAATAGCTTCCTCATCGTTATCCTTTTCGTCAAAATATTCATTGAAGTAGTCTAAAGCCTCCTGTCTGGCACTTGGATGAAGTTGAAATAATGCTTGTTCCAGTTGGTTCAAATAATCTGCGCGTGTCATTTTCGTAAGCTCCCTTCTATAATTCCGTCAATATGGTCTTTGTAGCTATTCCATTCACCCTGCAGGAAGGGGATGTGCTCACGTCCAGCAGGAGTGATGGTATAGTATTTCCGCTTTCTCCCTTGAAATTCTTGGGTATAGGTGGTGACATAGCCAGCCTTTTCCAATTTTTTCAAAATAGGGTAGAGTGTGGATTCCTTTATATCAGCAACTATCTTGATGGTTTGACTGATTTCATAGCCGTAGGAATCCTGCTTTTCCACGATGGCTAAGACCAGAAATTCTATCAAGATAGAGGATACGGGGTAGTACATAAACTCACCTCTTTATCTTTATAGCCATCCAGTTTATCTTTTACTACTTCGTTAACTTGCTTTGCCGTACGCTAGTACAGCCTACAGCTCGTTGCCTCGTATTAAAAGCAAACTGAAAGGTTATGTATAATTATTTTATATATAAATTATATACCTATTATTTGGCAAAATCAAGCGATTATATAAAATTTTTATATATCATCAAAATTCTTTTCTATGTGCTGGACTAGTTTCATGAATGAACTTGAATTATAGTCACTAGTTTATCTTTGATTACTTCGACGTAAGAGGAAACTCCGTTTCCTTATTTCCAACTTCAAACACTCCACTGGATTGTTTGAACTCGCTTTGCCGTACTTCAGTACAGCCTGCAGCTCGTTGCCTTGTACTAAAAGCAAACTAAATGACTATAATAGCTCGTGCTCTTGGTTTTATCTTTGTTATCGGTTTAGGTTATACATTAAAAGTCAAAGGGATTGTTCGAAGGGAGGATGCGACAATCTTTTCTAGCTTAGTGATGAATATTACGCTACCAGCTTCTCTCCTTGTAGCTTCAGCGACAGCCCAAGTATCTATAGATTTATACGTTCCCTTTTTATTAGGGATTCTTTGTAATCTTTTTTTGGATATGGTGGGATACTGGGAGGCAAAGAAGTCTGGTCAACAGACTTCCGTCGGTCTTATGCAGTTATCAGGCTATTATATCGGAACCTTTATACTCCCATTTGTGCAAGCTTTTTTTCCGCTCTCTAGTCTACTAAGCGTCATCGTATTTGATGCGGGGAATGCAATCATGGTTCTAGGTGGGAATTACAGTATCGCAGCTGGTGTGGATGAAGAGCAGGAAAGAATGACCGTTGCAACTTTTATAAAGAGTCTTTCACGCTCAGTTCCACTAGTAGTCTATCTAGTTAGCCTATCGTTAGCAATCTGCTCTATCAAACTTCCACGCGAACTTATCTCTGCGCTGACGATAGCCAGTAACGCTAATCCTTTTTTAGCCATGCTCATGTTGGGAATCTTGCTTGATTTAAAATTGAATTGGAAAGAAATTAGTCGATTGGTCCATCTTCTCTCTTTGAGGCTGGGTGCGAATATTCTAATAGCAGGAGTCATTTATTTTCTTCTACCTATTGATAAAACGATGAAAATCATGTTGCTGGTCTGTCTAGTCTCTCCGATTTCAGTCATGTCCCCAATTTATGCATTAAAGTTAGGTAGTCGCTCAGCTGAACCTGCCAATGTTAACTCCTTATCTATTTTGGTCAGCCTAGTCATGATGGTTCTTCTTATTTTTCTATTCGTTTAAAAAAGCCTCCGCGTGTGCGGCAATGTCATTAAGTTAAGCATTTAAGTAGCTAAAGAAACTATTCCCGTCCGAGCAGTTGATGATAAGACGGGAATAGTTTTTGTATTTAGGGCGCACAAAAAGGAAGTTTTTAACTCAATTTTTTAACTATTATGATATTCTATAAGTGAAGCTTACGGGAGCCTGGCTTTTTATCTTTCTTTGGAAGGTTCGATTGGGTCGAATAATGGATAAATGCTTAGCAATGTAGGTTTCTAATTGGAAGGAAGTAAGTTCTTCTCTAAGAAATTTTCGACAGGCATAAACAGCGTCTGAAAAACAAATTTTATAAGCCTGTTTTAACTTTGATGTTTTAATAGCAACGTATGAGGTTAGCCATTTACAAACATTAAAATTGATAAAGCG